>JAFTKV010000049.1 GCA_017453085.1 Clostridia bacterium | reverse complement strand
GTCGGGGAAGGATTTGAACCCGTGAAGCTCCAATGATTTCAGTCGCATAAATTTATGATGATCCTTTCTCAGATGAGAGCAGATCCACGCGCAGCTCGAAACCGACCAGCGCAGGATCCTCGACGATCTTCAGGGATTCGAGTGCATACTCTTTGCGGATCGTCGTATCATTACACCGTTTTTGCCCGATCGCCATAGAAAGCTTACCGGGAGCAACGGATATTTTCAAATTTGATTGTTTGGGCAGCGCAAGACGGGAGATCGCCTCTCGCATACGCTTTCGATAGAGTGCAGAATAACACAGCTCGCCCATCGCAGGATGACAGGCACCGCCTACCACTTGTCCCGGAGCGTGCAGACTTTCGGTCTCGCAAAGTCCCACCCGCAGCAGCTTGACGTGAGCATCCAGCAGAATCTCCATCGGCGCAACGGTGCGCTCAGCTGCCTCCGCTACGGTCAGCGGTGCATAGAGCCCTTTTGCAGCATCCTCTGCCAAAGGAGTGTCAGCAAAGACCACGACGGGATAGATCCGCGCTTCTTTAGCCCCCATGGCTATGATAGCGCGGGCGGTCTCTACCTCGTCAGCAGGCGAGGAGGAGGGAAGTCCGATCATCATCTGACCGCCGAGCGTAAATCCGCGGGAAACGATCAGTCGGGCTGCACGATAGCAGTCCTCCGTCGTATGTCCCCGACGGCAGGCAGAAAGTACCTGCGGGGAGGTCGATTGAATGCCCAGCTCGATGGTCTTCACCCCATAGTGGGAAAGCAACTCCAAAACATCTCCGTCGATTGCGTCGGGGCGGGTGCTGGTACGGACAGACGACACCTGACCGGAGGCTACGTAAGGTGCGGCAGCTTGCAGAAGTGCTTCCATCTCTGCTCGCGGGATTGCGGTGAAGCTGCCGCCGAAAAATGCGATCTCCACGTGAGCGTCCCGAGGGATCGTTGCCAAATGTGCTTCGATCTGTCGGGATGCGGCCGGGGGAGTCATGGAGCGCACGCCTGTGATGGTCTTCTGATTGCAGAAGCTGCATTGGCGCGGACACCCCAGATGAGGGACGAAGATCGGGATCGTGAAATGCTTCATTGTTTGCCGAACAAAGTCAGAGCTTCCTTAGCAGCTCTTTGCTCTGCCTCACGCTTGCTGGAGCCGACTCCCCGACCGATCACATTACTGTTCAGACGGGCTTCCATCGTGAAGATGCGCTGATGTGGAGGACCTTCCTCGGCGACCAGCACGTATTCCAGCTTCTCGCCATGCTCCTGTTGGACGATCTGTTGCAGAGAGGTCTTATAATCCTCGGTGATCTGCTCGCTGAGCAGGTGCTCAATATGAGGAACTGCATAGCGGAGAACAAATTCCGTGGCTTTTTCCAGTCCGCCGTCCAGATAGATAGCCGCAATCAATGCTTCAAAAGCGTCAGAGGTGATCGAAGGCCGCTGTCTGCCGTTATTGCTGTCCTCACCCTTACCCAGCAGCAGATAATCTCCCAACCGGATCTCGGTTGCAAATTCTGCAAGAGCCTTTTCACAGACGGTGAAGGAGCGCAGCTTGGACAGATTGCCCTCGGGAAGATCGGGATAGTTTTGGAACAAATAAGTGCTGACCGCCAAAGAGAGTACGGTATCGCCTAAAAACTCCATTCGTTCGTTGCAATCCAGGGCGGGATGCTTAGAGCCCGATTCGTTGGCGTAAGAGGAGTGGATCAGCGCGCTTCTCAGCAATGAATGATTTTTGAACTGATAGCCGATGCACTGTTCCAAGTGACTGAATTGTCGACTCATTCGATTCGCTCCCGTTTCATGGATTCAGCGGCACAGCGCTTGCTGATCTCGCTGATTACGTTGGTGTTCACGTAGTTGACTGCCTGGCGCATTGCATTCTTGATTGCCAGCGCGTCAGAGTTGCCGTGTGCCTTGATGACGGCACGGGAAATGCCCAAGAGAGGTGCACCGCCATGAGAGCGGGTGTCCATCTGCGCCTTGAGCACGTCCAGCTTCTTCTTGATCAGCGCAGCTGCAGCAAGACCGAGAATACCGGACTTGAAGATGCTCTTGAACTTGCCGACGACGAAGCTCGCCATGCCTTCCAGCGATTTAAGGGCGATATTACCGGTAAAGCCGTCGGTTACGATGACGTCACATTTGCCGAAGGGAATATCCTTGCCTTCCACATTGCCGATGAAATTGATGTCGCAGTCCTTCAGCCACTGATGGGTCTCCTGCTGCAAAGGTGTGCCCTTTTTCTCTTCAGAACCGTTATTGAGCAGGCCAACGCGGGGAGCTTTCAGCTTATACAGCTTTTCCATATAGACCGAGCCCATAATGCCAAACTGAGTCAGGTGCTCCTCGGTTACCGAGATATTCGCACCGCTGTCCAAAAGAAGGGTAGGAGCGGTCAGAGGAAGCAGAGTAGCGATTGCCGCGCGATGAACGCCGCGGATTCGTTTCACGTACAGAGTTGCACCGGTCTGCAGAGCACCGGTATTTCCGCAGCTGACCAGGGCATCTCCCTCGCCGTCGCTGAGCAGCTTCAGTGCAACGCGCATGGAGGAATTGTCCTTCTTGCGGATGATCATGGGATCGTCTTCCATCTCGATCACGTCGGATGCGTGTACGATACGGATGCCGGATATATCCAGCTTATGCTCTGCGGCAACGGAGCGGATAACGGTCTCGTCGCCAACCAGAATCACGTCAACCTTCAGATCCCGTCTGCCTTCGACGGCACCTTTAACAACCTCGACGGGACCCTTGTCGCCGCCCATTGCGTCCAGAATGATTTTCATATAATTGCAGTCCTTTCTGATTTAAGGATTTTGTTTCAGTTCGGAAAGTGAAGCGGCGGTCTCGCCGATCACCTCAAGTGCTCGTTGGGAAATAGCTTCGTTGCGAACGGCTTTTCCACCCTTGACCTTGCGATCCAAGGGATCGATGATACCGAAATTGACATTCATCGGTTGGAAATTGGAGGAGGTGGAGGAGGAAACGTAGCTTGCCAGCGCACCGATCGCGGTTTTCGTGGAAAATGCGGGAACTACCTTGCCCAGTGCATCCAAAGCGGCAGTTACGCCTGCCACAAAGCCGGATGCAGCGGACTCCAGATAGCCCTCTACACCGGTCATCTGACCGGCAAACAGGATGCGGCTGTCCTTGCGCAGACGATAGTGATCGTCCAGCAAACGGGGGGAGTCTAAGAAGGTGTTGCGGTGCATCACGCCGTAACGGGTAAATTCCGCGTTCTCCAGTCCGGGGATCATCCGAAACACCCGCTTCTGCGCCTCAAAGGTCAGATGGGTCTGAAAGCCCACAAGATTGTACAAGGTCTTTTCCAGATTCTCCTGCCGCAGCTGGATCACTGCGAAGGGATCCTTTCCCGTCTTGGGATCGGGCAGGCCGACCGGCTTCAGTGGGCCGTAGAGCAAGGTGTCAAAACCTCGCTTGGCCATGACCTCAACGGGCATACAGCCTTCGAATACAGTCAGATCGGATTGCAGCTCTTTGTCAAACTCCTTCAGTGGAGCCTCGGGAGCTGCGATCAATGCCTCGTAGAATGCGGTGTATTCCTCCCGATTCATGGGGCAGTTGATGTAGCAGGCCTCGCCCTTGCCGTAGCGGGAGGCCAGATATGCTTTTTCCATATCGATGGTGGAAGCGTCAACGATGGGAGCCGCCGCATCGAAGAAGGAGAGTGATTTCTCGGACAGCAGATCTGCAAGATGTGCCGACAGCGCATCGGAGGTCAGCGGTCCGCTGGCTACAACCGTAATTCCTTCAGTGGGCAGCTGGGTCAGCTCCTGCTCAACGACGGTGATGCGGGGATGGGAGCGGATCTTTTCGGTGATATACTCGCTGAAGTGATGACGGTCAACTGCAAGAGCGGCTCCGGCAGGCACCTCGGATGCGTAGGCAGCCTCCATGATCAGCGAACCCAGCTGTGACATTTCCGCTTTTAACAGCCCCACCGCGTTGGACAGCTGGCGGGAGCGAAGGGAATTGGAGCAAACCAGCTCAGCAAAGCCGGGATGATGATGGGCGGGAGTGTATTTGAGCGGCTTCATCTCGTACAGCGTAACCGATGCACCCAGCTCTGCTGCCTGCCACGCTGCTTCGCAGCCGGCAAGACCGGCGCCAATGACATTAATTCTGGCCTTCATCGTTTCCTCCCGGACGAGAATAGCCGCAACCTTCGGTCTTGCAGAAGTAGCTGCTCTTATCCTTTTTCATATAGAGAATATGATCGCAGCGGGGGCATTTCTCGGTAGTGGGTTGATCCCAAGAAGAGAATTTACACTTGGGATATGCGGAGCAACTATAGAAGAGCATTCGGTTCTTCGCACGCTTGGTGACGATTGGTGCACCGCAATCGGGGCAGGGAACGCCGATCTCGTTCTGGATCTTGACCGTATATTTGCAGGTGGGATACTTGGAGCAGGCAAAGAAGCTGCCGTATCTGCCGGTTCTCTTTACCACGGGTGCGCCGCATTGCTCACAGATCATATCGGTAGGCTCTGCAGAGGATGCAGCCGATTCCTTGGGCTTGCCGTCCTTATCCAGAGGCTTGGTATTCTTGCAGGTAGGATAGTTGGGACAGGCGGCGAATTTGCCAAACCGTCCGGTCTTTACGATCATCGTACTGCCGCACTTGTCGCAGATCAGATCGGTCTCTACCACGGGAAGCGTGACGTCAGCACGGGATACTGTTTCGGAGGCTTTGTCCAGCGAGACCTTGAACCGATCGTAGAAGGAGGACAAAACGGTTTCCATAGAGCTTTGATTGTGCTCGATCCGGTCCAGATCATTTTCCATCTGAGCGGTGAACTTATAGTCAACGATCTCGGGGAAATTTTCGATCATCAGCTTGGTGGTTGCTTCGCCCAGAGG
>JAFTKV010000048.1 GCA_017453085.1 Clostridia bacterium | reverse complement strand
ACCACACAACGATCAGATCGCTCGTGGGTATCTGCAGGTCTGACATATGCGCCTTTTCCATCGGGAGAGTTATCGGTATCACAAGCCATACCAACACGGATGGAGCCGTCTGCGTTGAACCAGGTTGCATTCAGCTTTGCTTGTTCGATAAATGCTTCGATGACAAAGTGGTGAGGAGCAACGCCCTCAACGCTTTCGTAAGAAACCGCTGCATCGGTTACGTCACCGTGCTTGACAAAGCCGCCTTCTTTATTGGTAACGCTCACCCAACGCTGATTGCTGTCACCGGGACGAGGGCCAACAAAGAATTCCAGATTAGGATTCATCCACCAGTCGGGATTGGTAAAATCAAAGCCGGTAGTATACGCCTCTACTGCTACGTACAGACCCTTCTCGTTCAATACGCCGTAGAAGGTATATGTAGCTCCGCTGTCCAGTTTTGTAGAAAGAGTTGCCAGTCCCGCCCAATCATCGCTCTTGCCGTCGACGGTGATCTCGGGAGCCTCAGCAGATACTGCAAACGATGGAACCATCGCAATCAGCATTGCAAAGGTAAGTAAAACCGTTAGAAATTTTTTCATAATTTCCTCCTTGTAATTAGTTGGCAGATCGTAACAGAATCTGCTTTTGATTTATTATAACACACCCTTTATGAAATGTCACTATTTTTCACAAAATAATAACTCTACCATTAGTTTACATTGAACAAAATCTTTTTCCATTTACTCTTCCATCTCGCCTCCCATCAGACCGGCTTCATTTGCGGAGAGTGCAAGACGGGAATAAACTGCAGTAAAAAACTCGTGAACCGATGGGTTCACGAGTTTTTCTATGGATTCGTTCTTGGTTTACGCTATTTTATTGGATTAGCTCCAGAGACGGCTCGGTTTTATCGTTGATGGTCAGCCGCGCGTAGAGGTTCAGTATACCAGCCGTATGGTAATAGGAGGTGCCGTTGTAGCGCATCGAACCCAGTACCGTCATAGATCCGGCAGTCTGACTAATGAGTCTACGTCCAATATTATCGCCGCCCACGCTGACCACCCGAACGTCGGTGCCACCTTCGTTGTCCACCAGATTTTGGGTTCCGTAAGCAAATGTATTGTAAACTGTCTGACCGCTGCCTTCCTTCACCACGATGTATCTGCACTTTCTTCGAGTAACGTTGTCGAACAGTTTACTGCCTATGTCATTCAGAGAGATCATATTCTTGCAGAAAGCGGAGAGATCGCCGCTCATGCGCAGCAGTACCGTTCCGTTCTGCAGACAGCCCTCCACCGTACCGTTATCGCCGCCCACCGTGATGGCGTTGTAGTAACAGCAGGTCACCAGCTTTTTGATGTAATGGCGATCGCAATCGGTGAAATCGACGCCGTATGCCGCTGCTGAGATGGAAGTGTTCACCACATACACGCCGCTTCCCGTTCCTCGGATGGCGTAGGTGGTATTCAAGCTGCGATCCGCAGGGCCGTTCTCGGGATAGAGGATGCGAATACCGTTGACGCCTGCGTTCTCTTTCAGGGTGATCAGCGCCTGATCGGACGCGCCGAAGGAGGAGCCGTCGCCGTAATAGGCAAGCAGTACCGTACCTTGGGTAGTTCCCGTTGCCTCACGGGTGGGAGCGCCTGCAGAACCCCGCAGTTCTACGCCCGCAGGTACGGTGAGGGGGGCGTCCAGACGGTAATAGCCGCCGGGGAGATAGACGATGCCTCCCGTCTTGCCTGCCTCGTTCAGCAGTGCTTGGATAGCGGCAGAGAGGTCTTCCTTGCCGTTGACGCCGCCTTGATACAGATAGAGCTTAGCGGTGGGCTTGGTGTAGGTGGTTTTGTAATCGATGGTGATTTTTTCAGCGAGTGCCGCGATGCCGGTGGTGATCTCGCCCACGCCGTCGGTTGCACCCGACAGCTTCACGTTCACCGCCTTCACGATACCACCTGCGTTATTCTGAATGCTGAACTGACTACCCTCGATGCGGCTGTTCGTCAGGGTCATGCCCCATCGGGTGTCGATGGCGTCCACCTTCAGACCGATGTCGCAGCCCGTGACTACCGCATCGTAAATCGAGCCTGCAAATTCGATTCGGTGTCCCTTCACGATCTGTATGCCGCATTTACAACCGTCTACATACAGTCCCGCAAACTCGGTCCATTCCAGATCGCCTAAAATGAGTCCTACGGTGTTGGCTCTCATATAAGTGCGCAGAGCGTCGGCATCCACGGGCGTTTCCGCTAAGGGCGACTCTGCCCAATACTTACCGCTCACGCTTACGCACTTCCAAGTGCCTACGTCCGCCTGATTGTAGACCTCGGCGGCAGTACACAGGAAGGTGCCCTTTACGTTGTCGATGGAAAACTGCTCGTGGGCATTCCCCTCCACCACGCAGGCACCGATGCCCCGATAGCCGTTGATCACCGTACAGTTTGTCACCGATGCCAACATATAGGAGGAGCCTTCCCCCGTGGTGTAGAAGGTAAAGGGATATTCCTTCACGTCCTCTATGCTCTGCTCGGGATAGTAAACGGTCAAACCGTTGACGCCTGCCGAGCCGCCGATGAGAAAGAGTGCGTGATTGACGGGCTGATTTGCCTTCACTTTAGCAAGGATCACGGTACCGTACTCAGTTCCCGTATCGGGATCTTGCCAATCCCCTCGCAGGGTGCAGTAGGCGGGGATGGTCACCGTATCGGTGATCAGATACTTGCCCGCAGGCATCCAGACCGTTCCGCCGCCCGCAACGCTCACATCGTTGAGGGCTTTGTTCAGGATCTTGGTCACGTCGGTCTTGCCCGTGGGGTCGGCATTGTAGGGCGCTTTGGTAATATCCACCGTGGCAACCACTACGTCCTCGGTAGGGTAGACCGTATCCACGATGAAGCCCGTTCCCGCCATCTTGCCGATCACGGGGGGATCGATGCTGCCGTCCACGGTAAAGCGAAGATTTGCCATCTTACAGCCGTCTATGGTCGCCGCAGGGGTAGCCCAATACCAGCGAATGTAGTTGACCGCCTTCTGATCCACCCCGGGCATAGCAGGCAACCGAACCTTCACATGGTTCCAGCCCTCCTCCAGCTTCTGACCTTTGAGGATCCCATTTGCATTTGCCGACCAGCTGAATTCCTCCACATCGCAAGTCCCCGACGAGGTGATCTCAAACTGGGAGTTGGTGGTGATCTTGGATAGATTCTTTACAGAAGGCAGATAGAGATCAAACTCCAGATACTTCATCCCGCTGATGTCAATGGGGGCAAACTGGAAAGCGTTCACGCTGTTTCCCATCACAAAGGTGGCGGTGGCATCCTCACGGGTTGCCGTCGCCCAGATCATATCGGGAACGACGCTGTAGACCACCTCTCCCGTGTCGGGCGGTATGGGATCGGGATCCGCACGAGGATCGGTTTTGGCAGGATCGGTTTTGTTGCTGTCACCGGTAGCTTCACCGCTCCCTTTACAAGAGACCAGCAGAGCCGCCGATGCGATGAGAAGGCTCATCGCTATGAGAATACAAAGCAGTTTTTTTCCTGATAACATAATCGTAAATTCCTTTCCGCTTGTTCTGTTT
>JAFTKV010000005.1 GCA_017453085.1 Clostridia bacterium | reverse complement strand
CTCTCCTCCCTCCTTCGTAGCTCGCCTGCGGCGATCTACTGACCAACCTCCACTTCCTTGGCTGTCGCCGCCTGAAATTACAATCAGTGAATAAACACTTTAGATTGCACTAGCCAAGGAGGTTGGGGGAAGGTGTCTGAGGAAGGGGGAAGGAAACTTCGGCGTTTGAGATGGTTCCTTCCCCCTTCCTCAGATTGAAATCCCGACTGTAAGGAGGGATTTCTACCTCTTGAAAAAACGAGGGACTTCGACAGATGAAACGGCAAATCCGCATCACGATTCTTTAACTTAGATATTATACCACAAAATCCGCCGTCAGAAAAGAGTTTTTTCAAAAAAAAATCGCGAAAGATTGCACAAATCGCATAGACAATCGGCAAAGATTATGCTATAATAATACAAAACACCCCCAAAGGAGATCTCCCCCGATGTTCTTCCGGAAGAAGAAAAACAAAGAAGATTCCCCCGCCTTTCGCCGCCAGATGGCCGAAAAGATCGCGGGAAAGCATATCAAATACGTCACCGAGCGGATCAATAACGAGGACATCGTCATCGGGCGACAGGGCTCGCTCTGCCTGCGAAACGGTGAAATGATCGTCTTCGCCTCGGCGGACATCCTCTTCCGCACCCCAGTGGACAGCCTCACCGCCTCCGAGCTTATGAGCCTGGACGGCGTGATCCTCACAGGCCCCGACCTGGAGCACGGCGGCGAGATTCGCACCGTCATCGCCTATTACCTGTATTACCGCTGATAGGAAAGCTTTCGGTATATGGGGATAAAAATTGTAAATCCTATTGAAAAATACAATCCAATATAGTATAATAAATCCAAAGCCTCGCATCTCTGCAGGCTACCTACCGTCCAAAGGAGGACATTACAATGGCTGATCAGAATACCCGTACTTTTTCCATCCCCGATGATCGGGAGGCCGAGATCCGTGCGACCCTGCAGGAGGTCTACGACGCACTGAAGGAGAAGGGGTACAACCCCATCAATCAGATCGTGGGCTATATCCTGTCCGAGGATCCCACCTATATCACCAATTACAAAAACGCTCGCAGCCTCATCCGCAAGATCGATCGGGACGAGCTGCTGAATCTGCTGGTAAAGAATTACCTGAAGCTGTAAAATGAAGATCTACTCTGTCAACCACGTGGACGCTCTGCCGTGCGACGGGGCTGTTTTCGTTGCGCTGGGAAACTTTGACGGCGTTCATCAAGGTCATGCAGAGCTGCTTGCCGCCGCCCGTGAGGGGGCGGCAGCTCTCTCTACACCGGAGCGCCCCGTTCGCCCGGCGGTATTCACCTTCTATCCGCTGACGTCGCACGTCCTCACTACCGTCGACGAGCGTGCCGCCTTGTTTGCCCAGCACGGTATAGAGGTGCTGTTCGTGGCCGAGTTCAGTGCATTTTGCAGACAAACGCCCGAAACCTTCGTACGCCGCACCATGGCAGGCATCGGAGCCGTGGGGCTGGTCTGCGGCTTCAACTTCCGCTTTGGCTACGGAGCTGCGGGAGATGCCAATCAGCTGAGATACTTTTCCGCCGCCGCTCATATGGCCTGCCGCGTGATCTCCTCGGTGCAGATCGGCGAGGTCACCGTCAGCTCCACCGAGATCCGCCGCCGTCTGTCGGTAGGCAACATCGAGGGTGTCGCCGCACTTCTGGGCAGACCCTGGTCCATCACGGAAGAGGTCGTACACGGCAGATCGGTGGGCGGATCGGTGCTGTCTGCGCCTACGCTGAATCTCCCCATTGCCAAAGGACGGCAGCTGCCCCCCTTCGGCGTTTATTTTACCGAAGCGGTCATCGACGGCGTGTGCTATCCCTCGGTCACCAATCTGGGCGTTCGCCCCACCTTCCAAGGGAAGGAGATCCTCTGCGAGACCCATCTGCTGGAGGCGTCCGGCTCGTTTTACGGCAAGACTGCAGAGGTCCGTTTTCTGAAATTCCACCGTGCGGAGCAACGGTTCGACACGCCGGACAGTCTGGCCAAGGCGATCCGTCGAGACGTGACCGCCGCCCGCCGCTACTTTGATCTGACACAGAAGGGATGATCCCATGAAACGCAGAATTCTATCCATCCTCCTGCTGCTGCCGATCCTGTTGTGCACCGTCGCACCCTTGACCGTCTTCTCCGCAGAGAGTGCCGACACCAAGGAGCCCCCTGCGCCCAAGGCGGAGGAGGCGGATCTGGCAAATGCCGACACCGTCCTGCTCTACTGTTTGGAGACCGACACCGTCCTGCGCACCAAAAACGCCGATCAGAAGATCTACCCCGCGACGGCGGTGAAGCTGATGACCGCACTGCTCGCCTACGAGACCATCGACGATCTGACCACGCCCATCACCGTCACCTCCGCCATGCTGGAGGGAGTCAGCGGCACTTATTACGGCTTCAAAGCGGGTGACACCGTCTCCCCCGAGGATCTGTTAAAGCTGTTGCTCCTGCGAAAGAGCAACGACGCCGCGCTGATCCTCGCCCATCTGTCGGCGGGCAGCACCGATGCCTTCGTTACCGCCATGAACGAGAGAGCGGACGAACTGGGTATGGAGAACACCTTCTTCACCAATCCCACCGGTATACACGACGCATCCATGACCACCACCGCAGAGGATCTTTTGATCCTTTCGCTGGAGTTTTACGGAAATACCGCGCTCCACGGCTGGTCGGGATCGGCTTATCTGTCCTGCCCTACCCTCAGCGCAGGCACGATTCATAACAACAACTATTTCCTCAGCCGTTACTACAACGGCACCGGCACCTCCTATCTGTTCGATGCGGTAAGCGGCATGATCAACGGCAGCACCTCCCAGGCAGGTGACGTGCTGATCACCTCGGCAACCTACAAGGGGCTGCACTACATCGCCATCCTGCTGGGCGGCAAAAAGGTGGACGAGCTGCCCGCCTCCTACGACATCACCCGTGCGCTGATCGAAAAGGACACCCAGAATTTCCGCTATACCAAGGTGCTGACCGACGCCGAGGTGCTCTGCGAGCTCCCCGTAAAGCTGGGCAGCGGTGCGGATTTTGCCGCCGTGTTCGCCAAGGAAACGGTGGAGTGCTATCTGCCCAAATCGCTGGATCTGTCCCGCATTCAGCGGAAGATCAACCTTACGGCAGAGGAGCTGGAGGCTCCCGTGGAGGAGGGGGACAAGGTGGGCACCGTTTCGGTCTGGCTGGACGGCAAGCTGCTGGGCGAGACCGATCTGATCGTGCGCAGCAACATCGTCCGCAGCGGCACCGAATACCGCATTGCCCAGATCACCGCTTATCTCAGCAGCAGCCGCTTCGTGGTGGTTGCGCTGGTAGTGATCGGACTGTTCATCGTCTATTTCCTCATCAACGCCATCTACCGTGAGCAGGTGAAGAAAAAGTATCATTCTGATCGGGATTAAGGAGAACAAAATGAAAAAGATTGCTTGGCTTTTGCTGATGCTTCTGATTTGCGTGGCAGTGATGCCTACTGCAGTAACTGCCGAGTCCCCCGCGCCGTCGGTGAAGCTGATCGTTCCGGAGGGGAAAGTCCCGTTGGACGAACCTATCGAGATCACCCTGGAGCTGTCGGGGCTGGATGAAACGGTGGAGCGCGTGATCGTCGGCTGCCCGGGATTCAAAATCACGGGCGGAATGGGATATACCTACCTGATCGACGCGAAAGATCTCCCCACTGAAGCATTCGGCAACGGCACCTACCAAAAAACACTTACCCTCGTTTGGTCGGCAGGAGATGCGTTGTCCAACACGGTATTGACCGCTTCCTTGCAAGGGGACGGTTACGGCTCCATCGAAGAAACTGAAGACGGCGGATATACTCTGAACAATCCGTATTCCGAATCCTGCTCGGTTGTTCACGACGGGAACTACGTCGCTTTCAGTGCTGTTTCCGAGGAGGATGCGGCGGCAAAACTGGAGGTCGTCCTATGGCCTTGGATCGTAGGCGGCGTCAGCGTTGCCCTACTGGTGACCTTCGGAATCGCGGGAATCGTGTATCGATTGAAAAAGATCAAGAAAGATAAGCCCCCTATTGAAGCATAAAAAGTCCCCTACGAAGATGCGGCTACACTCCCACCATCGACCTTGTAGGGACGGGCCTCCCGGACTGTCCGTTCCGAACGATCCCCACAGGGTGTCGGTCGGTGTGATCCATTCGATACCGCCAACTGAAACTTTATTCCAATCAATCATACACAAACAACCCCTCTTTTGGCAAAGAGGGGTTGTTTGTGTTCGGTTACACCATCATCACGACGAGTGCGAAGGCGATCTGCAGGATCAGGAGCAACGGGACGGTAATGGTGAATTTCATATGCTTGGTCTTGTGGCGGAAGAGCTGCATGGCAAGAAATGCGCCCAACGCTCCGTAGAGTGCCGCCGCCATCAGCAGATTGGCCTCCGGGATCCGCCATTCCTTGTGTCTGGCATACCTTTTGTCCAGACCGTACATCACGAATGCGATCAGATTGATCACGCCCAATACGATCAGCACCACCGTAGCGTGCGCCTTCAGAAAGCTGCCCACGGCAGACAACAGAAGAAGAACGTTTTCCATTCCTTATACCTGCACAAATCCCAGCTTCTTGTAAACCTTGCGCATGGTCTTCACAGAACGGTGCGCCGCATCCTCTGCACCCCGCTTCATGATGGACTCCAGATACGCCTTGTCTGCCATCAGACGGTTGAACTCCGCCTGCACAGGTGCCAGCTTATCGGCAACCGTCTCGCCTACTGCCAGCTTGAAGTCACCGTAGCCCTTGCCTGCAAACTCGGCTTCGATCTCGGCGTGGGTCTTGCCGGTGAAGCAGGCGTAGATGTTCATCAGATTGTTGATGCCGTCCTTGCCTTCGGCAAAGCGCACTACGGTATCCGAGTCGGTGACCGCGCGCTTGAACTTGCGGATGATATCGTCCTTCTTGTCCAGGATGGCCACGTAGCCGCCCGGATTCTCATCCGACTTGCTCATCTTGCGGGTAGGATCGGAGAGAGACATGATCTTTGCACCGGTCTTGGGGATAAATCCCTCGGGCACCTTGAAGGTGTTGCTGTACAGACCGTTGAAGCGCTCGGCGATGTTCCGCGCCAGCTCGATGTGCTGCTTCTGGTCCACGCCCACCGGCACCAGATCGGTCTGGTACAGCAGGATGTCTGCCGCCATCAGAGTAGGATAGGTGAACAGACCTGCGTTGATGTTGTCGGCGTGCTTTGCGGATTTGTCCTTGAACTGGGTCATTCTACCCAGCTCACCGAACTGGGTATAGCAGTTCAGCACCCAACCCAGCTCTGCGTGGGCAGGATTGTGGGACTGGACGAAGAGCGTAGATTTTTCGGGATCGATGCCTGCGGCGATATAGATCGCCAGCGTCTCGTAGGTGCGGCGACGCAGATCGGCGGGCACCTGACGGACGGTAATGGCGTGCATATCCACCACGCAGTAGATGCAGTCGTACTCGTCAGCCAGGGACACCCAGTTCTTGATGGCGCCCAGATAGTTGCCGATGGTGAGCAGTCCGCTGGGCTGCACACCCGAGAATATGACCTTTTTTGCTTCGGTCTGATTGTTTTCCATACTAATACCTTCTTTCCTGAAATGCCGTGCAAAACAAAAATCGCCCCTGACGATCGTCAAGGACGGAATGATCCGCGGTGCCACCTTGGTTCGGGAGAAGATCCCCCGCTCTTTTGCACGGACAGTGCTGTATTTTCGAAAACCTCCCGCGTCCCAACGGAGTGCCCGCTTCCGACGGTCGGCTTTCACCGTCCCGACTCGCTCATCGTCTTCCACGCTCCAACGCGATCCTTGGTTTAACCAAGTGTAACACAAAGCGGCGGACTTGTCAAGCCCTTTCCCGCAGATTTTGCCCGTCCATTCAAAATAATTTTACAGAGTTTACTCTTTCTTTTCGGAAAAAGCCGCGAAAAGATATTGAAAAAAGCGTGCGTCTGTGATAAAATAAGAGATACCCTACGAAAGCGAGGATTTACCGTTGCAAACCGAATACGATCCCTACGAGCCGAAAAAAAAGCACGGCGCCGTATATAATATCTTCAAATATCTGATCATTCTGTTGGTGGTTGCCGTTTACGGCCTGCTGATCTTCCGGATGTGTGCCAAGGAGGATCCCTCAGAAGCTGAGACCTTCCTGTGGACCCAAGACTCGCTGGATGCCTACGATCTTTGGAAGGCAGACGAAGAACGGGAGTGGGAGCACTTTGCCTACACGCAGGAAAGCAGCTACCGCACCTACGACGAGGACACCCGCATCAGCACCATCTACAGCTACGACACCTTCTCCTGTCGGGAAAACACCTACTCGGGTGACGGCTCCAACCCCGAGGATAAGAAGGCCTATATCCATTACGGACAGTTCCACACCTCAAGTCCCATCTATATTCCCTCTGCAGGGGGGCTGCAGGTCACCATTCGCCTCAACGACGAGGGCATGGAGGAGCTGATGACCACCTACGGTCTGAAATCCGAGCCCGCAGGTGAGCCCTTCGGCTTTGCCATTTACGACGGTGAACAGTATTACACCGATTACACCTACACCTCCTTTGACCGCTTTACCTACACCTACCGCCGCCTCACCTTCTCGGGCATCGATTACACCGACGTCACCGAGCTGGAGCTGATGATCTACTACGCAGGCAGCGGCAGTATCGATCTTGCCGATCCCTATGAGTATCTGACCGTTTATCTGTCGGATATTCCCATGACCCCGTACGATATGGACGATGCCGAGCCCTTTGCCGTCACCGAGGGACTGAAGAAGCCGCCTTACGTGGTGATGACCGGCCGTCCCACCGACGAAACAGAGGAGGAATCCTGATGAGTGCCCCCAACGAATCTATTGTTGCTTACCGTTGCCCCCGCTG
>JAFTKV010000047.1 GCA_017453085.1 Clostridia bacterium | reverse complement strand
AGGCCTACGGCGCAGTATACACGCTGCAGGAGATTCTGACCATCAAGTCTGACGACGATACCGGTCGTGAGAAGTGCTACGAGGCGATCGTCAAGGGCGAGAATATCCCCACTCCCGGAGTTCCCGCAGCATTCAAGGTTCTGGTGAAGGAGCTCCAGTCCCTCGCACTGAACGTGAAGGTTTTGAACAAGGACGGCGAGGAGATCGATCTGTCCACGCTGGATGATGAAGACGAGATGTCCGCACCTACCTTTACCGAGGAAGAGATCGGTTCTAACGTGGTCACCAAGGAAATGGGCGAGGGTTACTTCCAAGAAACCTTTACCGGACGTTCCGACAGCGGTGACGGTGTGGAAGAGTACGGCGAAGACGAGCTGTTTACCGATATGATGGAAGACGTTGACGACGTTGATTCCGATGACGAGTTTTAATTGAAAGGAGATGCAGAATAATGGAAGAACGCGTATTTGATTCAATTGAAATTGGTCTGGCATCCCCCGAAAAGATCCGTAGCTGGTCCTTCGGCGAGGTCAAAAAGCCCGAAACCATCAACTACCGTACCCTCAAAGCTGAGCGGGACGGTCTGTTCTGCGAGCGCATCTTTGGTCCGACCAAGGACTGGGAATGTGCCTGCGGTAAATATAAGAGAGTTCGCTACAAAGGCAAGGTCTGTGAGAAGTGTGGCGTAGAGGTCACCACCAAGAAGGTGCGCCGCGAGCGTATGGGTCATATCGAGTTGGCTTGCCCCGTGTCGCATATCTGGTACTTCCGTGCCATCCCCTCCCGTATGGGAACACTGCTGGACATCTCCCCCAGAATGCTGGAGAAGGTGCTGTACTATGCAGAGTATATCGTCATCGATCCCGGTGATACTCCTCTGTCCAAGTATCAGCTGCTGTCCGAGACCGAATACAGAAAATATAAGGAAACCTACGAGGACGACTTCAGAGTCGGCATGGGTGCAGGTGCCATCAAGGAGCTGCTTGCCGAGCTGAACGTTACCGAGCTTTCCGAAAAGCTGAAGGCTGATCTTCTCACCGCATCCGGTCAGAAGAAGGCTCGGCTGATCAAGCGACTGGAGGTAGTCGAGGCCTTCCGTAAGAGCGGCAACAAGCCCGAATGGATGGTTCTGGACGTACTGCCCGTCATTCCCCCCGATATCCGTTCTATGGTACAGCTGGATGGCGGACGCTTTGCTTCCTCCGACCTGAACGACCTGTACCGTAGAGTCATCAACCGTAACAACCGTCTGAAGAGACTGATGGAGCTTCGCTCTCCCGAGATCATCATCCGCAACGAGCGGAGAATGCTCCAGGAGGCAGTAGACGCGCTGATCGATAACGGTCGTCGTGGCAAGCCCATTACCGGTCCTTCCAACCGTCCCTTTAAGTCTCTGTCCGAAATGCTCCGCGGTAAACAGGGTCGTTTCCGTCAGAACCTGCTGGGTAAGCGTGTTGACTACTCCGGCCGTTCTGTTATCGTCGTAGGCCCCGAGCTGAAGATCTATCAGTGCGGTCTGCCTAAGGAAATGGCACTTGAGCTCTTCAAGCCCTTCGTCATGAAGCGCCTGGTAGAGACGCAGAAGGCTACCAACATCAAGGATGCTAAGAAGAAGGTTGAAAAGGTCAATGCAGACGTTTGGGACGCACTGGAAAACGTGATCAAAGAGCATCCCGTTCTCTTGAACCGTGCACCCACTCTGCACAGACTGTCCATCCAGGCGTTCGAGCCCATTCTGGTTGAGGGTCGTGCCATCAAGCTGCACCCCCTGGTATGTACTGCATTTAACGCCGACTTTGACGGTGACCAGATGCCCGTACACGTGCCGCTGTCCGCAGAGGCACAGGCTGAGGCTCGCTTCCTGATGCTGTCTGCCAACAACCTACTGAAGCCTGCTGACGGTAAGGCCGTTGCAGTTCCTTCTCAGGATATGGTGCTTGGCTCCTACTATCTGACCATCGACCGTGAGGGCGAGAAGGGCGAAGGAAAGATCTTCCGCGACTTCAACGAAGCCACCATGGCGTACGAGAACGGCATTATCGAGATGCACACGCCCATCAAGGTTCGCGTGACCAAGGAGATCGACGGCGAGATGCACAGTGCCATCATCGACGCTACCTACGGCCGTCTCATCTTCAACCAGGCGATCCCGCAGGATCTGGGCTACGTTGACCGTACCGATCCCGCACATCTCCTGGATCTGGAGATCCATTTCACCTGCGGCAAGAAGCAGCTGGGTGACATCGTGGACCGTACCATCAAGATCCACGGCCCCGAAAAGACCGCTGAGGTTCTGGACGCTATCAAGTCCATGGGCTATAAATATTCCACCATCGCATCCATCTCAATCTCGGTTTCCGACGTTGACGTTCCCGATGCTAAGTACGAAATCATTAAGCAGGCAGAGAAGGACGTAGAAGTGATCCACAAGCACTTCCTGCGCGGTGAGCTCACCGATGAAGAGCGTTATGCAGCCGTTATTTCGATCTGGGAAAAGGCTACCAAGGACGTGGTTGCCGCTCTGCAGAGTGGCTTTGACCGCTACAATCCTATCAAGATGATGGCAGACTCCGGTGCCCGTGGTAATATGACCCAGATGCGTCAGCTGGCCGGTATGCGTGGTCTGATGTTTGCTGCAAACGGTAAGACCATGGAGCTGCCCGTAAAGTCCAACTTCCGTGAAGGTCTGAATATTCTGGAGTACTTCATCGCAGCCCGTGGTGCTCGTAAGTCTCTGTCCGATACCGCTCTGAAGACCGCGGACTCGGGTTATCTGACCCGTCGTCTGGTAGACGTCTCTCAGGAAGTCATCATCAGAGAAGAGAACTGCGGAACCCGTCGCGGTATGCTGGTACGCGAGATCAAGGATGGCAACGACGTTCTGGAGAAGCTCTCCGACCGTCTGCTGGGTCGTTACGTCATCGGTGACGTAGTCGATCCCAAGACCGGCGAGGTACTGGCGGAAGACGATACGATGCTCAGCGAGGTCGAGGTGAAAAAGATCGTTGCTGCAGGCATCGAGGAAGTAAATATCCGTACCGTTCTGGAGTGCGAATGCCGTTACGGTATCTGCTCTCACTGCTACGGTATGGACCTTGCCACCACCAAGAAGGTGAACGTGGGTGAGGCGGTCGGTATCATCGCGGCACAGTCCATCGGTGAGCCCGGTACTCAGCTGACCATGAGAAACTTCCACACCGGTGGTGTAGCAAGTGCTAGCGACATTACCCAGGGTCTGCCCCGTGTCGAAGAGATCTTCGAGGCACGCCGTCCTAAGAAGACCGCAGTCATTGCAGAGCAGTCCGGTGTCATCTCCATCGCAGACTCCAAGCGTGCACGTAACGTTACCGTTACCAACGAAGGCACCAAGGAATCTACCGTTTATCCCATTCCTTACGGCACTCATATCACCGTTGCGGAAGGCGATTACGTCAGCCGCGGCGATGCACTGACCGAGGGTCATATGTCACTGGCAGACATCACCCGCATTAACGGTCTGGATGCCGCATACGACTATATCATTAAGGAAATTCAGAAGACCTACCGTATCCAGTCGGTTGAGATCAACGATAAGCACGTAGAAGTAATTGCCCGTCAGATGACCCGCAAGTGCAGAGTCGAGGACGGTGGCGATACCAACCTGCTGATCGGTTCGCTGGTAGACGTGAACGAGTTCCGTCGTGAGAACGAGGCGATCCAGGCGCGCATTGACGCCGGCGAACGTGATCTCTGCCTGGCGAAGAGCTCTCCCGTACTGCTGGGTATCACTAAGGCTGCTCTGATGACCGAATCCTTCCTGTCTGCCGCTTCCTTCCAGGAAACCACCAAGGTTCTGACCGAAGCCGCTATCAGCGGTAAGAAGGACCATCTGCTGGGTCTGAAGGAAAACGTGCTGATCGGTAAGCTGATCCCTGCCGGTACCGGTATGGAGCGCTACCGCAATATCGAGGTAGAGCGTGTAGGCGCAGATCCTTTGGCTGAGTTGGAAGCACATCGCATTCCTCAGCCCGAGAAGCAGCCTGAGCCTGTCGATGAGGACGAGGACGAGGATGAGTTCTCTGACGAGATTGAGCTGACTGACGAGGAAGTTTCCGAGCAGGATGCAGTCTCTGAAGACGAAGAATAAACCATTCAAAAGACTGAAGGAGCGATCCTTCAGTCTTTTTTGTCAAATTTTCTTCGAAAAACATAAAAAAATAGAAAAATTCAACCGTTGCGTTATTGATTTTACGGAAATATCTGTTATAATAGTCTCATCACAGCGATGTGAAATCTTAAATGGAGGAGGCGATCGAATGTTTATGGAAACAGTGTTGCTCGCCCCGACAGGCGAGTAATACCCACCTTAGGTCGAGAGACCGGAGCGAGGGATGCGCACGCAAAACGTGTTGCATCCCTCGAAAGGAGTATTGCTTGAAGTATCATTTTTCCACACGACTTCGCTTGCTGCGTTGCCGGAAAGGGCTGACGCAAGGCCAGGTCGCAAGATCACTCTCGCTCACGGTGCAGGCAGTGTCCAAATGGGAAACCGGACGAAATCTTCCCGATATCGCGCTCCTGCCTGAGATCGCCGATCTGTACGGCGTGACCATTGACGAATTGTTTCGTACGAAGACAGAGGAGGGACTGTCCCATGACGATGCAGATCGTTCAGAATAATGAGCACAAATAAAGGAACCGCTGTTTGCGGTTCCTTTATTTGTTATAGAGATTATTGCAGAAGCTCGAATTTGTAGCCTACGCCCCAAACGGTCTTCAGCACCCATTTGTCCGATACGCCCTCCAGCTTCTCGCGCAGACGCTTCACGTGCACGTCCACGGTGCGGGAGTCGCCCAGGTAATCGAAGCCCCAGACCTTGTCCAGCAGCTGATCGCGGGTAAATACGCGATTGTAGTTGGATGCCAGGAAGTAGAGCAGCTCCAGCTCCTTAGGAGGAATGTCAACGCTCTTTCCGCAAAGCTTCAGCTCGTACTTCTGACGGCTGACCTCGATGTTATCAAACTTCACCACTTCATCGTCGCCTGCGCTGTCGTGGCTGCTGTAGCGACGCAGCACCGCCTTGATTCTTGCGGACAGCTCCTTCATATCGAAGGGCTTTACGATAAAGTCATCGGCACCCAGCTCCAGACCAAGCACCTTGTCGAAGATCTCGCCCTTGGCGGTCAGCATAATGATGGGACGGGAAGAGACCTCGCGGATCTCGCGGCAAACCTGCCAGCCGTCCTTGCGGGGCATCATAATATCCAGCAGAACGATGTCAGGCTCGTACATCTTAAAATAACTGACGCCCTCCACACCGTCGTTTGCGATCTTGACCTCGTATCCTTCGTTTTCAAGATACAGGCGAAGCGATTCGCAAATATTGGGCTCGTCGTCAACGATCAACAATTTGGTAGCCATAATAAATCCTCCCGATATGTAAATAGTGCAACTCTGTTAAAATGTTAACATAGTTAATTTCATGTCAAAGTTCATAATTGTATTATACAGATATTATATGTCGCCAAAATGAACGAATTGTGAACTTGGTGTGACATATTGGCGGAAAACGGGAAAATATTGCGAAACATTTTGATTTCAATCAGATTATATATTCAAAAACCACAAACATAATACGAACGACTTGACAACGTGGAAGATAATAACTATAATAGATACTATCAATCCATCTATTAAAATCAACTTTTTCCATGATGAAATTGGTTCTGCATGTTTATCGAATCATGCTTTGCTGAAAGGATAAATTATGACCGCCTCAAAATTCAAAAGAACGAAGCTTGCATGTTATTCTGCTTATTTTACAATGTCGTCCATCTTCTGCCTGCCGCCGCTTTTGTTCGTTACGTTTCATGAGACCTACAACGTTTCATGGACTCTGCTTGGTACGCTTGTACTGACGAATTTCTGTACACAGCTTGCCGTTGACCTGATCTTTACCGTTTTTTCGAAACAATTCAACATTCCCAAGGTCGTGAAGATCATGCCTTTGATTACTTCATTAGGTCTTCTGATCTATGCGATCTTTCCGCTGATCTTCCCGGAGCAGGCTTATGTCGGGCTCTTGATCGGTACGGTGGTATTTTCGGTTTCGGCAGGTCTATCCGAGGTGCTGCTCAGTCCGACGATAGCGGCGATCCCATCCGATAATCCGCAAAAGGATATGAGTTTGCTCCACTCTCTGTACGCATTCGGTGTGTTCAGCGTCGTAGTGATCGGAACGCTGTTTCTGAAGCTTGTAGGCAATGCGTATTGGATGTATCTGACGATGTTCTTTGCGGCACTACCGATTGTTGCGTCGGTGCTGTTCATGCTTTCGCCAATGCCCGATATGAGCGCAAGTGAATCGTCTGCCGTATCCCGAAAAAGCACGCGCAGAACGATCGGAATTGCGCTTTGCATAGGATGCATTTTTCTCGGTAGCTGTGCGGAAAACGCCATGTCCAACTGGATCTCCGGCTTTGTGGAAGCAGAGCTGCAGATCGACAAAGCCGTAGGCGATATTCTCGGCGTGGCGATGTTCGCTATTTTGCTGGGCATCACCAGAATCAGCTATGCAAAATGGGGAAAAAACATCTGCAAAATGCTTCTGATCGGCATGATCGGTGCTTCCGTCTGTTACGTGGTTGCCGGTCTTTCCACGCATATTGTGCCGGCTTTTATCGCTTGCATTCTGACTGGTATATTTACCTCCATGCTATGGCCGGGGACTCTGATTATGATGGAGGAAAAGATCCCCGGTGTAGGCGTAGCAGCCTTTGCCTTGATGGCGGCAGGCGGTGATTTCGGTGCATCGGTCGCACCTCAGCTGATGGGGATGATAGCCGACCACGCCGGTTTGCGGACAGGAATGCTGGTTTGTTCGATTTTCCCCATTCTGGGAACGGTTCTGATGATCGTGATCATTCGTTTTTTCAAAGCGAACCACAAACGTAAATCAGTGCTTGATGCAAATTCCGATTAACTAAAAACGATGAGACAAAATCTCATCGTTTTGATTGCAGATGTTTTTCTATCAAAAAAGCGAATAATTTAGGGAAGAGCTATTGAAAAAGGAAAACGAATATGTTATAATAAAACTTACTGTATTTGTTCGTTTTCATTTGAGAATAGGGAAATACGGGCGTAAAATTACAGATATCAATTCATATAGAGTAGTTGTAATGAGAATCAGATACAATTAAACTTGGTATCTTAGGCATTCCCAACGTGGGAAAGAGCACACTGTTTAATGCAATCACCAACGCAGGCGCTGAGTCTGCTAATTATCCCTTCTGCACCATCGAGCCCAACGTGGGCGTCGTTGCCGTTCCGGACAAGCGGCTGGATTGGCTCAACGAGCTGTATCATGCAGAAAAATATACCCCTGCCGTCATCGAGTTCGTCGACATCGCAGGTCTGGTAAAGGGCGCATCCAAGGGTGAGGGTCTGGGCAATAAATTCCTGGGTCATATCCGCGAGGTAGATGCCATCGTTCACGTGGTCCGTTGCTTCGAAAACTCCAATATCGTGCACGTAGACGGCTCTGTTGATCCTCTGCGTGACGTTGAGACCATCAATATGGAGCTGGTGCTGTCCGACCTGGAGCAGGTGGAGCGCCGTCTGGATCGTCTGCGCAAGCTGGCAAAGAACGATAAGTCGCTGGTTGCCGAGCTGGAGCTGATGGAAAAGGTCTACGTCGTATTGTCCGAGGGCAAATCCGCACGCTCCCTGACCTATACCGAGGACGAGCAGAAGCTGATGGCTTCCATGGGTCTGCTTTCCGACAAAGCGGTGATCTATGCCGCCAACATCGGCGAGGACGAGGTGGACGGCAGCTATGAGGAGAATCCGCACTATCGTGCGCTGGCCGCTTACGCTGCAGAAGAGGGCGCCGAGGTGGTTCCGATCTGTGCTGGTATTGAAGCTGAGATCGCAGAGCTGGACGAGGAAGAAAAAGCAATGTTCATCGCCGATCTGGGCATCACCGAGAGTGGTCTGGATAAGCTCATCAAGGCAAGCTACAGCCTGCTGGGGCTCATCAGCTTCCTGACCGCAGGCGTCACCGAGGTGCGTGCATGGACCATTCGTCGCGGCACAAAGGCACCTCAGGCTGCCGGCAAGATCCATACTGACTTTGAGCGCGGATTTATCCGTGCAGAGGTGGTTGCGTTTGACGATCTGCAGGCGTGCGGAACCGTCAACGCCGCAAAAGAGAAGGGACTTTACCGTTCCGAAGGAAAAGACTACGTAATGAAGGACGGAGACGTAGTATTGTTCCGTTTCAATGTCTGATTACTGTTCAATCAGAGAAAGGAGGTAGCTATGCTGTTCAAGAGCGTGTTTGCACGGTATATGGTTGCATTCATGATGATCATATTGCTGAGCTTTTTGATCTTGGCATTGATCATCACGTCACTGGTGCAGAATTACAGCAGCGATCAAAAGCAGCAGGAGCTGGAGCACGTAGCGATTACGACGAAAACTTATTTGGAAACGGAATACGAAGAGGGCGGATTTTCCAGCTTCGCGGAATATATTCGGGACAATCCCGACGCAGTCCAGCGAAGTCTGGCTGCGATCACCCGATATTCCCACGATATGTTTACCGTCGTTACAAATTCGCTTGGACTGGTGATTGCCCACGACGATTCAGCACCCGTCGATATGAATTCAGCGACCATCCCTCCGTCAGTACTGAAAAAGATCCCCAAAAACGGTAATCTGATGAGTGAATCGGATCTAATGGGTAGCTTTTCCGGTAAATATTTCGTTTATGCGCAACAAATCCAATCGGACGACGGCACGGTGATCGGCTATCTGTTCACCTGTCAGACCTCGGAGGCAGCCGAAAATCTGATCGAAACCATGATCAAAATGATCGTACTTGCTTGCATCTGGGTCATGTGCGCTGCCATCATCGCCAGTTACTTCATTAGTGAGCGTACCGTACGCCCGCTGCGCAATCTGTCCCGTGCCGCCAAATCCTTTGCGGCAGGACAACTGGACGTGCGCATTGAGGTACGCGGCAACGATGAGATCGCCGAGCTGTGTATGGCGTTCAATAATATGGCGTCCAGCCTGTCTACCCTGGAGGATACCCGCCGCACCTTCCTTGCTAACGTGTCACACGATCTGAGAACTCCGATGACCACAATCGCAGGATATATTGACAACATCCTGGCAGGTACGATCCCTCCCGAAAAGCACGAGTATTATCTGAATATCATCGCCACAGAGGTTCGACGGCTTTCCCGTCTCGTAGCATCGCTGCTGGATATTTCCCGTATTCAGGCAGGCGAGCGAAAGTTCACTATGGCTCCCTTCGACGTGTGTGAGCTCTCCCGTCAGGTACTGATCTCCTTTGAGCAGCGCATCGATCAAAAGCGGTTGGACGTTTCCTTTGAATGTGATGAAGATCGTATGATGGTCATCGGCGACCGTGATGCGATCCATCAGATCCTGTACAATATCTGCGATAACGGTGTGAAGTTCTCCAAAGAAGGCGGAGCGTACCGCATCAATCTGCGGGAAATGAACAAAAAGGTATATATTTCCGTGTACAACGAGGGTCAAGGCATCCCCGCCAATGATCTGCCGCACATTTTCGACCGTTTCTATAAGAGCGACAAGAGCCGCGGTCTGGACAAATCCGGCGTTGGTCTGGGAATGTACATCGCCAAAACTATCATTGATGCTCACGGCGAAACGATCTCGGTCAGCAGTAAACAGGGTGAATACTGCGAATTTACCTTTACGCTCAAAAAAGATACTACCATTATCTCTAAAAAGTGAAAATATCTCCGACGATCGTCGGGGATATCAGACTGAAGACAAAGTCTACCCCTTCCGCTGGCACCAGCCAAGGAAAGGGGTAGGAGGT
>JAFTKV010000004.1 GCA_017453085.1 Clostridia bacterium | reverse complement strand
TTTCTTTGTGGTATAATCTTTCATGGAAGTGATTGAGTCCTTTCTGTTAGGTTTTGTTAGGGGTAACATTATTTTAACATGACTCGATCACTTTTTCTATTTCTTTTTTACTTTTGGTCTCACATCTATTGTAACTCTACAACAGGTCTGTGCGAACATCTTTTTCTCCCTTGACAATCTCCCCCGATCTGTGCTACAATAACCACAAATCCCCCTCACGGAGCCGCTTATGAAAACCCTCACCCAAGCTATGCAAAATCCATTCCCTTATTCCGACACCAACCGCCGATTCTATACCTACGACTACTATCTTCGCCACACCTACGGCGGAAAGGTCGCCAAGATCCCGCTGGATGCGGGCTTTACCTGCCCCAATCTGGATGGCACGCGGGGCGTGGGTGGCTGCATCTACTGCTCCTCCCGAGGAAGCGGCGATTTCGCTCCCGAGGCGACGCTGTCGGTCACAGAACAATTTCGGGCAGGTGTTGCCGCCATGTCCGATAAGTGGAAGCCAGTGGGCTACATCCCCTACTTCCAGGCTCACACCAACACCTACGCCCCCGTGGATCGCCTGCGGGCGTTGTGGGAGGAGGCGATCGCTCAGCCCGGCGTAGTGGGGCTGGCCGTGGCTACCCGTGCCGATTGCATCTCGTCTGTCATTGCCGATCTCCTGCGGGAGTTTGCAGCTCGCACCCGCCTGACGGTGGAGCTGGGTCTGCAGACCGCAAACGACCGCACCGCCGCGCTCATCAACCGCTGCCATACCTTTGAGGAGTTTCTCCGAGGCTATCATCTGCTGGACGGGCTGGACGTTTGCATCCATCTCATCGAGGGGCTGCCCGGGGAGAGCCGTGCCGATATGCTGGAGACCGCGCGCGCGGTGGCGGCACTTCGCCCCTTTGCGGTGAAGCTGCATCTGCTCCACGTCCTCAAAGACACCGCTCTTGCCGATCTGTGGGAGAGCGGCTCGTACACGCCGATGGAGCTTGCCGACTACGTGCAGATCGTCTGCGATACGCTGGAGCTGTTGCCGCCCGAAACCGTGGTGGAGCGCATCACCGGCGATGGCCCGCCCGACCTGTTGCTGGCACCTCTTTGGAGCCGCCAAAAGTTCGTGGTAATGAACGAGATCGACAAGGAGCTGCATCGACGGGGGAGCTATCAGGGCAAGCATTGGCAGAGCAAAACCGACTAAACTGATCCTTACCTCCCCCGACTGCGGTCGGGGGATTTTTGTGGGTGGCGTTCGAAAAAATCCGGCTATTTTTTGCGGGAACGGTTGACACAGACGGCGATTTGCGGTATAATTATGATGAATAAATATTTTTCAGTAGCATCCAAGGAGGGGCTGTCATGAGCAGACTGTTGGAACTGTTCCAAATGATGGATCTCATAGATTTTATCGATATTTTGCTGACCTCGGTCATCTTTTACTACGCCATCAAATTCATCAGAGAGCGTCGCGCCGGTAAGCTGGCGGTGGGCGTGTTTTTGCTGGTGCTGCTGGAGATCGCAGGCGCTGCCTTCGAGCTGCCCGTCATCGGATTTTTGATGCAAAATCTCTTCCAGGTGGGAATTATCGCCATGATCATCCTGTTCCAGCCCGAGCTCCGCTCCGCACTGGAGAAGATCGGCGGCGTGCAGGTGGGCGGCATCCGCGGCATCATTTCCCAAGGCGATGCCAAGCAGATGGAGCAGCTTTCCCAGCAGACCGAGGCGGTCTGCACCGCCGTTTGCGACCTTGCGCTGGATAAGACCGGTGCGCTGATCGTGTTCGAGCGTTCTACCAAGCTGGGCGAGTATATCCGCAGCGGTACCGTTCTCAACGCCGATATTTCCCCCCGCATGATCAAGAACATCTTCTTCAATAAAGCCCCTTTGCACGACGGTGCGCTGATCGTCCGCGAGGGCAGACTCTATGCGGCGGGCTGCTTCCTGCCCCTGCCCACCAACAACGACATCGACCGTGATTTCGGTACTCGCCACCGCGCCGCTATCGGCATGAGCGAGAACAGCGACGCCATCGTGGTGGTGGTCAGCGAGGAGACCGGCATCATTTCACTGGCCAAGGAGGGTCAGCTCCAGCGCAATTACGACTATCGGAAGCTGTACAACGAGCTGATGCAGGAGCTCTCGCCCAATCGCTCTGCGCAGAATAAGCGGAAGCAGGATGCGGACGGCTCCGACGATACCCCCGAGGCGTAAAGGAGGAATTTGCTATGTGGAATAAGATCAAAGCCTTCTTTTCGGGAGGTTCCGTTCCCGCCGAGGAGGGCGGCGACAATCGGCACGTGGATTATACCGTGCAGAAGAATCGAAAATTTGATATGATCGCCAGAATTCTGGCGGTTTTAGCGGCACTCCTTTTGTGGACCTACGTGGTCAGCACCACCACCGTTTCCGAGGAGCAGGATTTCAGCCTGATCCCCGTGGTTTGCAACGGCGAGGAGTCGATGCGCAGCGAATACGGGCTGGTGGTGCAGGCCATCAGCATCGACACCCTGAACGTGCGCCTGATGGGCAATCGCCAGGATCTGCGGGCGGTTACCGCCGAGCAGGTGAAGGCTTACGTCAGCCTTGCAGAGATCGACGCCGCAGGCGAGTACGAGTTGAAGGTCTACGTGGACGTTCCCAGCGGCATCACCGTGGTCTCCCAATCGGTGAGCCAGGTGGTGGTGGAGGTAGACCGTACGGCACAGAAGACGATCACGATTAGCGAGGAGAATCTCTCTCTGCGGGGCTGGACTCTTTCGGACGGCTGCTTCTTCGGGGACACTGCGCTCAGCGTAGACACGCTGACGGTGGAGGGCCCCACCATGTCCCTGCAAAAGGTGGCAGGCGTGGAGCTGCGCAGCGACGTGATCGGCGATGCAAACGGCAGCTTTACCGTTACCGCCACCCCCTATCTGCTGGATTCCAAGGGGAATATCATTACTGACAGCGCTCTTACCATTCGGGAGGCAGGTCAGATCAAGATCAGCGTGGAAGTGCTGAAGTCCAAGACCGTTCCCTTGAAGGTGCAGGGCAAGCACGGCTATCTGACGGCCGAGCAATACAAGCTCTCTCCCGCGATTGCGGTGATCGAGGGCGATCCCAAAACGGTGGATTCCACCGAGTTCCTCACCGTTGCGGTGGTGGATGAGACCAAGCTTTCCTCTAACCAAAAGAGCATTTTCGAGTTGAAGGTGGACGGTCTGAAGATCAGCGACGTGCATAACATTCCGCTGGCCAACGTGAATGCAGAGTTTGATCTGTCCGCACTTCCCACTCACGTGGTAAAGCAGGTGCCCGTTCTGCGAGGCAGCGAGGCTGTTGGCAGCGTCACGGTCACCGTGCGCGGTGTGAGCACCGATGTGGCTGCCATCGTGCAGGCTTTGACGGCGAGGGATATTACCGTCTATGCGGACACCGAGCAGCCCGAGGGCACCGTTTCCGCTATGACGGCGGTCTTTACCGAAAATCTGCGGGCATACGTGTATGCAGTGGAGATCTCCGATTACGACGACACCCCTCCGTCAGAGGACGTGATAGGAAATCTGGATCACGAGATCGCTCCTCTTGAGGCGGCGCAATGAAGCTGCTGATCCATAATCTCAAGGCGAGCCTGCAGGATCCGCAGGGCAGTGCGCTGGCCTCTGCCGAAGCAAAGCTGCGCGCGGTTGGGCTGAAGGCCGAACGCCTTGCGCTGACCAAGCGATCGGTGGATGCCCGCAAAAAGGACGAGATCTGCTACGTCTGCTCGGTGGCAGCCGAGATCTCGGGGAAGCCCTCCCCCAAGCAGCTGGAAAAGCTGGGAGCGGTGATCCTGCGGGAGGAGGAGCTGATCCCTGCAGGGGCAGTTCGCAAGCGTCCCGCCGATGCGCCCCGTCCCGTGGTCGTGGGCTTTGGCCCTGCGGGAATGTTTGCCGCGTTGCTCCTTGCCGAGGAGGGCTGCCGCCCCATCGTGCTGGAGCGGGGCGACGACGTCTTTGCCCGCACCGCCCGTGTGGAGCAGTTTTTGCAAACGGGTAAGCTGGACTCTGATTCCAACATCCAATTCGGTGCCGGCGGAGCCGGCACCTTTTCCGACGGCAAGCTGATCACCCGCATCAACGATTCAAAATGCAGCTACGTTCTGCGCCGTCTGTGCGAGTTTGGCGCAGATCCCGATATTCTGGTGAACGCCCGCCCGCACATCGGCAGCGACCGCTTGCCCGCCATCGTGGAAGGGATCGCAGAGCGCATCCGCTCGCTGGGCGGCGAGATCCGCTATCGCACCAAGCTGACGGGCATCCGCACGGGGCTTGTTGGCGAGGTAATTGCCGCAATCACCGACAGCGGCGAGATCGGCACCGATACGATCATCCTTGCCATCGGCCATTCTGCCAGAGACACCTACCGCTATCTCATTGAGGAGGGCTATACCATCGAGGCGAAGCCCTTTTCGGTAGGCGTGCGGATTGAGCATCTGCAGGCGGATATCAACTATGCAATGTACGGCAAGGCGGCGGATCAGCTGCCTCCTGCCGAGTATAATCTCTCCTACCGTCAGGGCGAGCGGGGCGTGTACAGCTTCTGTATGTGTCCCGGCGGAACGGTGATGGCATCCTCCTCTGAGGAGGGGGGCGTGGTCACCAACGGAATGTCAAACGCCGCCCGCGACGGAATAAACTCCAACAGTGCGCTGGCGGTGTCCGTCCTGCCCTCCGACTTCGGCGGCACGCCCGAAGGAGCCATCGAATTTCAGCGGAGGCTGGAAAGAGCGGTATTTGCGGCAGGGGGCAAAAATTACAATGCTCCTCTGCAAACGGTGGGCGATTTCCTCTCGGGGAAGCAGGGCAGTGCACCCTCCCGCATCGGTTCCACCTATCGGGGCGGCGATCACTATGCCCTATGCGATTTGCACACGATCCTGCCGTCCTTCGCAGGCGATTTGCTGGAGGTGGGCATCCGTCGATTTGCTCGCCAGATCCGTGGCTTTGATGCACCCGATGCGCTGCTCACCGGTTTGGAGACTCGCACCTCCGCCCCACTGCGGATCCTGCGTGGGATCGACCGACGGGCGGTGGGACATCCCGGGCTCTACCCCTGTGGAGAGGGTGCCGGCTATGCAGGCGGCATCACCTCCGCCGCTACCGACGGGCTGGCTACCGCTATCGCGGTGGTGTACGGGGTGTGAGAGGAAATTATAGTTGGCGGAAACGGGGCTCTCCTCATCCGCCCCTTTGGGGCACCTTCTCCGCTGGAGAAGGCCGGGGTTGTGGAAGTCGTTCCCTTACTGCGCGATATTTTCCGTATTCACTTGCATTCGTACACCGAAAGATGCGCCTTGGTAGCCTTCCCCAGCGGGGAATGGGGAGCGCGGAGCGGTGGATGAGGAGAGCACCGTCTGCACCGATTAACCCATTATGCACCCAACGAAAACAACCTATGATATATAAATATAATTCCAAACTCGTATCCAATGCGCAAGCTCTTCGAAAGCACATGACTCCTGAAGAGAAGCATCTATGGTATGATTTTCTCAAACGACTACCGATGAC
>JAFTKV010000003.1 GCA_017453085.1 Clostridia bacterium | reverse complement strand
TTGTGATAATAATCGCCGTCCCTGCTGACGAATTTGTGTTGAACACACGCTTCGGTAATTTTGCGTTCCGATGCACCTTGAAGGATCAGAAGCTCCTGTGCATCCAGTTTCTTCAAATCTCGATGAATGTCGTATGCCAATATCTTTTTGAAGTTAGTTAACAACAGGATCAGTGCGGCAGCCAAAAATGCAAATAATGAAAAGCCTATGGGAGTATAGATTTTGGCGCTTACACCGGCATTTTGCAGATAGGCAGCCAGGAATGCCGCGCCCAAACCAAGTGCCATCAGTAACATAGCGGTTATAAAAATCGCGATGACCTTTCCGGTCGTTAAATCGTTGTTGCTTTTTTTCATCTGTTTCCTTTCTTCGCTCGCTCATACGGGGATGCGGTTATGTTCGTGTGAGGCACACAATTTACGAAAACTCAATTTCGCCCTGCCAAAACGATTTTACGAACGCAATATTCTGATCGTTATATTCGAAACAAATCCAACTTTGCAGGCGAATGAAATCGAAACCGTGGCGGCTGTTTGGGTCAACCCAAACGATCATTCTCCCCATTCGGGCAACCTCGACGACCAAAATCTTTTGAATCTCTTGGATTTTGCAGACTTTTTGAAAACCGCAGAAAAAACCCTTTCTTTTTACACAGTTGCCGTCAACGGTAACGATACATCCCAACCGATTGGTGCAAAACAGGAAAGAGAGTAATCCCAATGCAAAACCGCCGTTCAATATTGCCCACGGAACGATGGGAGCGCCTTCTATGATTGCGCCGAAAAGGAAAAACAAACTCCCAATCAGACCGATCAAGAATAGCAGGTCTAATACCAGACAAATAGCCAAGAATCTTTTGGATGCGATTATTTTTGTCATATAGTACTTCTTTCCTTTCTCTTAGATATTAACTGCTTTGTGATGAGGCAAAACCACCAATTGTAGGGACCGGCGTCCTCGACGGTCCGAGAACGAGCGATCAAAACTCGGTTATAATTTTTGGGGGTACCTTCGTTTGCAATTTCTCAATTTTATACGGCAAAATTCATTCACGGACCGTCGAGAACGATGGTCCCTACGGGGTTAGTGGCTCTTTGTAAGTCTCACCACGGCCTCGCAATGCCCCGTCCGAGGGAAGAGATCCACGGGATACACCACCCCGGGCTTGTACCCAACCTCGGCAAATCTCGCTACGTCCCGTGCCAGGGTGTCGGGATTGCAGGAGATGTAGACCACCCGTCGGGGAGCGAGGGCGGCAATCTGCTTCACCAGCGACTCCTCGCAGCCCTTGCGAGGGGGGTCGAGGAAGATCACGTCTGCACCGGAGAGCTCGGCGGAGTTGGCGTCACCGCAAATAAACGTAGCGTTGGCGATGCCGTTCTGACGGGCGTTCTCCTTGGCGTTTTCCACCGCCTCGGGGATGATCTCCACGCCGATCAGCCGGATGTCGGGGTACATTGCCGCCACCGACAGCCCGATGGTGCCTGCACCGCAGAAGAGATCGGCCACCCGATCGCCGGGGCGAAGCTCTGCAAGCTCTGCCGCCTTGCGATAGAGCACCTCTGCCATATCGTGGTTCACCTGATAGAAGGAAAGGGGCGACAGATTAAAGGTGAGTCCGCAGAGGGTATCGGTGAGCACGTCAGCCCCCGACAGAGTCTCGCAGCGGTCGCCGAGGATCACGTTGGAGCGGACATCGTTATAATTGCGCACTACCGACACCACCTCGGGATGTGCGGTGCGAAGCTGTTCTGCAATCGCCTTTGCGGCAGGGAAGGGTTGGGATGTAGTGACCAGCGTCACCATCACCTCGCCCGAGGTAGCACAGCGGAGGAAAAGATGGCGCAAAAGTCCCGAGCCGTCCTCTTCCCGATAAGGCTTGACCCCCGCCTTGCGAAGAAGGGTCTGCAGAGTGGCGATGATGGGGGTAAAAATCGGCTTTTGCAGGGCGCAATCGCCACAGGGGATGATCTCGTGAGAGCGAGGAGCGTAGAAGCCCACGGTCATACCCTCTCCCACGGGGTACTGAACCTTATTGCGGTAGCCGCACTCCGCCCCGAACAAAGTGGGGGCAACCTCCACCTCCACCCCTGCCTTGCGGAAGGCGGAGCGGACGTAGTTTCGCTTCAGCTCCACCTCGTGAGCGTAGGTGATGTGACGGTATACGCATCCGCCGCAACGGTTCGACACGGCACAACCGCTTTCGGTGCGACAGGGGGAGGGGGTGAGGATCTCCTCGATCCGCGCCACGGCGTAGTCCTTGGTGTCCTTGATGATCTTCACACAGAGACGGTCGCCGTCCACGGCACGGGGCACGAAGACCGCCTTGCCGTCGATGCGGCAGACGCCGTTGCCCAAATTATTCAAATCGGTGATTTCTACCTGATACTGCTCGTTTTTCTTCATGGTTCTGTCCTTCGTAGGTTAATTACCTTCATTGTAGCACAAAACTGAAAAAAAGTCTACAAACTTTCGTGAAAACTATTTACAAATCGCATCTTTTGTGCTACAATAAATGAACCATCATTAATATGAAGGAGAGAATCATATGAACGATTTTATCAAAGCGATTGCTCCCTTTTTCCCTGCAACCTTTAATCTCCAGAAGTATCTGAAGATCGAGTTCAAGGAGAACCCCGAGCTGTATCAGATGATCGTTGAGATCGTTGTGTACATTGTTGCAAGCGTGGTCAGCGGTGCAGTGCTGGGCGTTCTGGGTTGGCTGATTGGTTTCCTGTGGCCTATTTGGAGCATTGTCGGCACCGTTTCGGGTCTGTACGTTCTGGGCGGCATCGTCCTCAGCATCCTGAAATTCTGCAAGGTGATCAAGGTCTCTGAAGAAGAATGACTTACATAAAAAATCCCGCGCCAATGCGGGATTTTTTACTGAGTGAGAATAATTGCTATCTCGTCGGTGCATACTGACGGTAAATGAAACAAAGGAGTATTGAGTATGAACCTGTTTACAAAGCTGATCCCCATTCTGTTGGCACTTATGCTGACTCTTTCCGCCTGCGGTACCCGTGAGACCGCAGATTCCGATACAACAGATGGAACCGATGCCACCACTACTGCGGCAGACGGAAACACCGCTCCCGACGGCGGAGAAGGGAAGGACGACACTCGCTCTCTGAAGACCATCTACGACGGCTTTATGGCGAAGGTGGATGCAGAATTTCCCTCGCTGGTGGAAACGCCGGTCAATCGGGATAATTTTGAGTATTATTTCGGCATCAGCGACCGCTCGATTGCCGAGTCCACCTACGTGTCCGAGCCTATGATGGGTGCGATCCCCTTCGGCATCAGCATGCTTCGGGTGAAGGACGGCGAGGACGCCGCCAAGATCGCCGCACAGATGAAGTCGGGCGTTGATCCCCGTCGCTGGGTCTGCGTGACCGCATCCTACGTGGAAACTGTGGTCAACGGCAACGTGATCCTGCTGGTGCTGGATGACGATTCTGCCCGCGGTGCCGCCATCGTGGAAGCATTCCGCAATTATCAGTAACCCTATCTTTCTAAAAGCTTCCGGAAAGGAGTGCTGACCGTGGTATTTTCCGAAACGCCGTTTCTGTTCGTCTTTCTGCCGATCCTGCTGATCTTATACTATCTGACCCCGCGGCGGGCAAAGAATTATCTTCTGCTGGCCGCCAGCCTCCTGTTCTATTTTACGGGAGAGCCTCGCTATACCTTCCTGCTGATCGCCTCTGCGCTGGGCAATTACCTGTTCGCACTGGCAATCGAGGGGCTTCCCCGCGCCAAAAAGCCGTTCCTCATCCTGGCAGTGGTGCTGAATATCGGCACGCTGGTGTTTTTCAAGTTTTCGGCAGTCTGGATCGGTGGACTGAATGCGCTGCTGGGCACCTCCTTTGAGCCCTTTGCGCTGCCGCTGGGCATCAGCTTCTACACCTTCCAGGCGATGTCCTATACCATCGACGTCTACCGTGGAGAGGCGAAGCTGCAGAAGAATCCCTTCGCCTTTGCTACCTACCTTTGTCTCTTTCCGCAGCTGATCGCCGGCCCCATCGTTCGCTACACCGACGTGGACGAGGAGCTGGAAAATCGCCGCCATACTCTGCAAGGCTTTTCCGAGGGACTTGCCCGCTTTACCGTGGGACTTTCCAAAAAAGTGCTCCTTGCGAACAATCTGGGTGTGCTGTGCGATACCTTCCGACAGGCTGAGGCACCGTCTGCCGCCTTCGGCTGGTTGTACGCGATCTGCTACGCCCTGCAGATCTACTTCGACTTCTCGGGCTACTCCGATATGGCGATCGGTCTGGGACGGGTTTTCGGCTTCGATTTCCCCGAAAACTTCGATTATCCCTATATTTCCGGCAGCATTACCGAGTTCTGGCGCCGTTGGCATAAGACGCTCTCGGGCTGGTTCAGGGATTACGTCTATATCCCGTTGGGCGGCAGCCGGGTCAGCCGTCCCCGCTGGATGCTGAATTTGCTGATCGTCTGGGCACTCACCGGTCTGTGGCACGGCTCGGGCACCGGCGTAATGAACTTCGTTTTGTGGGGCGCGCTGTACGGCGTACTCCTTTGTCTGGAAAAGCTCTTTTTGGGAAGGATCTTTGCCAAATTCCGCCCCCTGGGACATCTGCTTGTCATCGCCGTCACGCTGTTTGGCTTCGTGCTTTTCGGAGCAGACGGATTGGCGGGCACCCTGTCCGATCTGGCGATCCTTTTTGGCAGATCGGGGCTTACCGATCCCGCCGCCCTCTACTATTGGAGAAGCGGAGCGGTGCTGGTGCTGATCGCCATCGTTGGCGCAACGCCTCTGCCGAAAAAGTGCTGGGATCTTTTGCAAAGACGGGCGGAGGGCGTGACTGCGATCCTCCAGCCTTTGCTGGTGGCGGCCGCACTGGCGATCTCCACGGCCTATATCGTGGATTCGTCCTTTAATCCCTTCCTGTATTTCCGATTCTGACCTGCCTGATAAGGAATTTTTATGAAAACTGTTTCCACTATCCGTCATATCGCTACGGCGGCGATCTTTTGCCTGTTCGTGGCCTTCTTCGGGATTGCCGCCTGGCTGTCCCCCGACAAGGAGTATTCGGTCTACGAACGGCGAGAGCTGGAGCAAACGCCTTCCTTGGAGGAGGCTGAGGAGCTTTCCGAATATTTTACCGCGTGGGAGAACTATCTAAGCGATCAGTTCTATCTGCGGGATGAGCTGCGCTTTCTGAAAAGCGGCTTTGCCCATCACGTCCTGCTGCAAAAGGACGTGAACGGCTATTACAGCGAGGACGGTATTCAGGCGGAGCTGCTCTACCCCATGAACACCGCAAACGTCATCTCCAACGTGGCACTGCTGGAAGAGGTACGACAGACCTATTTCCCGAGCTGCCCTGCTTATTATGCCGTCATCCCCGATAAATCCTACTATATGGATGCACCGCTGGGGCTGGACTACGGCGAGATCGATGGCATTCTGGCAAAGGAGCTAAACGCATCGCCCATTCCTCTGCGGGATGCGCTGGAGCTTTCCGACTACTATGCCACCGACATCCATTGGAAGCAGGAAAATCTGGAGGGGGTCTACGAGGCTTTGCGTGCCTCGCTGGGAGGCGATCTTCCGTCTTACGCCGACGCAGGCTTTGCCGAAAAAACGGCAGGTGACTTCTACGGCGTTCTCTACGGACAGGCGGCCATGCCTGCCGATCGGGACGAGATGCGCTATCTGACCAACGCTACGATCGAGGGGCTGACCTTGCAGGTGCTGGACACCGGCAAGAGCGGTGCAGTCTACGATACCGAGGCCTTTGCGGGCGATGATGCCTACGATCTGTATCTGGGCGGCGAAGCGGCGATCCTGCACCTGCAAAATCCCGCTGCCGACAGCGACCGCAAGCTGATCCTCTTCCGGGACAGCTTCGGGCGGAGCATTGCTCCCTTGCTGGCACAGGGGTATTCGGAGATCGTGCTGGTGGATCTACGCTGGATCCGTCCTTCCTATCTGTCTGCCTTTTCCGGTCTGCTGGCGGCGGATGAGAACACCGACGTCCTTTTCCTTTACAGCGCACAGGTGCTCCATTCCATGAAGCTTGGATAATACAAAGACCTCGTCATAGACGAGGTTTTTTGATGTGTTATTGTAAGCAAAGGCGGATCAGGTCGTCCACGTGGGCGGTGGCAAGGCACTCTACCGTGTCGGCGGCACCGTAGTAGATCTTCACCTCGCCGTCGGGCTCCAGGATCATGCCGCCGGGGAAGATGACGTGAGTGCGGAAACCTTCGTCGGTCTCGAAGGGCAGCTCGGGTGCGATCAGCGGCTCCTTGTACATTCCGATCACCTTGGAGGGATCCTTCAGATCCAGCAGGGCGATGCCGGCGTAGTAGCACTTTTGCCATCGATCCTCCCAGCCGTGCTTGCCCCGCTCGTTGTCGCGGATCACGCTGTGGAAGGCAATCAGCCAGCCCTTGTCGGTCTTGACGGGGGGGGCACCGGGACCGATCTTGTCGTTGGCAAAGGGTACGTCCTCCACGCCCATCACCAGGCTGGTATTGCCCCAGAACTGCAGATCGGGGGATTCGCTGTACCACAGATCGAAGCGGTCTCTGCCTCTGGAGTAGACCGGCATAGGGCGCTCCAGACGGGCGTAATAGCCGCCTATCTTTTCGGGGAACAGTACCATATTGCGGTTATCGGGTGCGGACAGAGAGAGGATGTTGAAGGTCTCGAAATCCTCGGTGACGGCGATGCCGCCGCGGATGCCGTGACGGGTATCCATGGCAAAGCAAACATAGCATTTGCCGTCGATGACGGTCAGTCGAGGGTCGTACACTCTGCCGATCTCCTCGTCCCGCATGGCAAAGCAGGGTTTATTCGATGCCGTCCAATGGATGCCGTCCTTAGAGCGGGCAAGCCCCAGATTGGTGCCCCGCAGGATCTGTTTGTCGTAGTCACCGTAGTCGTTGCGGAAGAGCATCACGTATTCGTCCCCGATCTTGGCAACGCCTGCGTTGAAGATCAGCGCAGCGTTATAGGGGATGTCATCCTTGGTAAGCACAGGGCGCTCCAGCTTTTTCAGACAGGGAGCACTGGTATATTCGGTTCGGATCATTCTTTAATCTCCTTTATGATGGATTGAACCGGTGATACGGTGCGCAGATTACTTTTTCTGAATTGCTCGGGGGAAATCCCGAAGGCATCCTTAAAGGCGTTGGAAAAGTAGGCGGCGCTGTTGAATCCCGATTCGTCAGCCACCTGCTTCACCGACAGGTCGGACATTTTCAGCAGGCTGACCGCAAACTCCAGGCGCAGCTTTTGTACGTAGGAGGAGAACTTCACGCCGGTCTGCTTTTTGAAGTACTCGCTGAAGTAGTTGGGAGTCAGGTGCACTACCCGTGCTACCTCTTCGACCGTGATGGGACCCCGATACCGGTTGCGGATGTAGAGCACCGCCTCCTGGATCAGGGAGCGGGAGGAGGATTCCTGCTCTTGCGCCGACGTGCCGGAGTCTCTGTCAAATTCTTTGGCACTGCGTAGCAGCAGAATGCATAACTGAGCGATGCCGGCCAGAATATACTGCTCTCTGCCGTACCAAGTGCTGCTGTATTCGCCGTACAAGGAATCGAACAGGGGCTTTAGTCGCTGGGTCATTCCAAACAAGGGACGGCTGAGCGTACAAAGCTCAGTACGGATCTCCGCAGGGAGGATCAGATCGGAAAACTTGATGTTGAACACCGTTAAGGGGTCGTCTGCAGTTACGTTTCGGTAGGAATGAAAATCGGTGGGGGAAAGCAGTGCAACGCTGCCCGGCTCCACCTCGTATTCTACGCCGTTAATAGTCTGGATCGCGTGCCCGCGATGAATATACTCAATTTCGTAAAAATCGTGCCAATGAAGGGGATAGTCTTCGCTCACCGTATGAGTAGACAGATCGAAGAACATATCCTTATTAAAATATTTTGCACGGGTGAGCTTAATGGGCTTAACAGCATCCATTCGGTTACCTCTCTAAAATCAAAGATGTTACTATTATAGAACATCCGATTGGTAAAATCAATTGGAAAATCGACTAATTCAGACGATAGTATAACATTTTCGAGAATTTTTTCACAATTTTTTGTCGCTCAGCAAACGAGATCAAGCGAAAAGCAAAGGAGATCCTACCGTGTGAATCGAGGGGGAAAATGGCATTCTATCAGTCATCATTCCACAGGATAATACTATTTTAATCAATCGTGTGTAAAAAAGCAATATAAAAATCCTTGCTTTATTTGCAATTAACCACGAGGTTTGGAAGGCTTGGCGAGATTTGAGCCGATCCTGCATTGTGCATTATGCTGAAAATATCCCCCTCGCTTTGCGCATCTTGCCGAAATTATCGAAAATAAATGGAAGAGGTTGACACTGCACACAAGGTTTTGCTATAATGAACGTAGAAATTTATAAAAATCCTGTTGCGTGCAGGAAGTACGGAGGTACACTATGAACATTCCAAGACCCGAATATCCCCGACCTCAGCTGGTGCGTGAGCCCTGGATCAATCTGAACGGCAAATGGGAATTTGAGATCGACAACGCAATGGTCGGCTTCGCTAAGAAGTACTACGAGCGCGAGCATCTGGATGGCGAGATCACGGTCCCCTTCTGCCCCGAGAGCGTGCTCTCCGGCATCGGTAACGTGGACTACATGAACGCCGTTTGGTACAAGCGCGATCTGGACATCCCTGCCGAGTGGAAGGGCAAGTCCGTTCTCGTACATTTCGGTGCGGTTAACTACTTCGCCCGTGTTTGGGTAAACGGCAAGTTCGTGGGCGAGCACCGCGGCGGCTACACTCCCTTCTCGGTTGACATTACCGACGCTCTGAAGGAAGAGGGCAACTCCATCGTGCTGCTGGCAGAGGACGACACCAAGGGCGGACATCAGCCGGTTGGTAAGCAGTCTCAGTGGTACTATTCCGCAGGCTGCTCCTATACCCGTACCACCGGTATCTGGCAGACTGTCTTCATGGAAGCGGTAGATCGCTACTACGTGAAGAATTACAAGGTTGTCACCGATATCGAGGCAGTTTCCGCTGAGCTGACCGTTCAGCTGAACAACTACGCAGTCGGCTGCCGTGTTACCGCTGAGGCATTCTATAACGGCGTGCCTATGGGCATCGCTTCCACCGTAGTGAACGCAATGAACTGCGTAATCAATCTGCCTCTCTTAGAAAAGCATCTGTGGGAAGTGGGCGACGGCAAGCTGTACGATCTGAAGTTGACCGTTGAGAAGGACGGCGTGATCTACGATACCGTAACCTCCTACTTCGGTCTGCGCTCGGTTGCGCTGACTAACCGTAAGTTCCTCATCAACGGCAGAAGCGTGTTTGGACGCTGGGTACTGGATCAGGGCTTCTATCCCGACGGCATCTACACCGCTCCCAATGACGAGGCACTGAAGAAGGACATCGAGCTCTCCATGCAGCTGGGCTTCAACGGCGCACGTCTGCACCAGAAGATCTTCGAGCCCCGTTTCCTTTACTGGGCGGACGTTCTGGGCTATTTGGTTTGGGGCGAGCACGGCAACTGGGGCATCAAGATCTGGGATACCGCGGAGATCCGTAACTGGCTCCCCGAGTGGATGGAAAGCATGGAACGCGACTTCAACCATCCTTCTCTCATCGGCTGGTGTCCCTTCAACGAGACCTGGGACAACGAGGGCAGACGTCAGTCCGACGATCTGATCAAGCTGACCTATCAGGTAACCAAGGCCATTGACCCCACCCGTCCCGTCATCGACACCTCCGGCAACTTCCACGTTGGTCCTTTCACCGACATTTACGATATCCACGACTACGATCAGAACGTAGAAACCTATACCGCGAACAACGGCAAGGGTATCCACGAGACCTTCAAGGATCGTCAGAAGTGGTATGGACAGCCCTTCTTCGTCTCCGAGTACGGCGGAATTCAGTGGTCTCAGGGTAAAGACGGCTGGGGCTACGGCAACGCACCCAAGACCGAGGAAGAGTTCATCGCACGCTATAAGGGTCTGACCGAAGCGATGCTGAACAACCCCGACTGCTGTGCATTCTGCTACACTCAGCTCTACGACGTGGAGCAGGAGCAGAACGGTCTGATGTCCTACGAACGCGAGTTCAAGTTCGATCCCAAGATCTTCTACGATATCAACACGCAGAAGGCGGCTATCGAGGAGTGAGATCGGCTCCGCCTGCCAAAGGGTACTTTTTGAAAAAAGTTCCCTTTGGAATTCTTCAAAAACTTCGGAACAAACGGCGCAAATACTTGTGCCGTTTGTTTTTTGCTCTCTCGGGGGGACTTGTGTTTACTTTCTGAATTTTGTGTGAATTTTCAAAAACATCTTGATTTCCGAGGTGATCTGTGTCATAATGAAAATAGAAATGATAAACCATAGAAAATCAAGGAAATTTCGCCCTCGGGCACTCCATAGAAAGGAAATTTATGAAAAAATTACTCTCCATCCTGCTTCTGATCGGGCTGTCGGCTTCCTTGGCCGCTTGCTCTGCCGCTGAATCCGGCGGTAATTCCAACACTAAAGGCACTACCACCGCCGCTACCAGCACTTCCACCCCCAAATATGACGACGATCATCTGATGGCCTCCCAGGACTACGGCTTCGATCTGTCTAAGTACGCCACAGTACCTCTGCTGGATCAGATCAAGGTGTCCTCCGAAAAGCTGAACGAAAACTGGCTTTCCGAGGAGAAGATGGCCAAGGAATACTTTGCCGAATATAAGGACACCGAGGAAGGCTACGTTGCCGCAGACGGTGACCGGGTGAATATCCACTACAAGGGCTACGCTGCCGATCCAAGTCTGGAGATCACCGAGGAAACCATTGCCAATATGACCAACATCTCCTACGATGACGAGGGCAAGCTGGAGGCAGGCTTTGATCTGGTTCTAGGCTCCGGCTCCTTTATCGGCGCGTATGAGAGCGAGACGAATCCCGAAAAGAACAATCCCGGCTTTGAAGAACAGCTGGTAGGTGTGAAGGCGGGCGAGAGCCGCACGATCACGGTCACCTTCCCCGACGACTACGGCAATTCCGAGGAGCTGCAGGGCGTGGTGATCAAGTTTGACGTAACGGTGAACAGCGTTCAGCAGACCGTCCTTCCCGATCTGACCGACGAAATGGTGAAGGAATACACCTCCGAGCAGTTTACCGACGTTGCATCCTTCAAGGCATATATCCTGCGGTACTATACCGCTCAGCTGGCCTACGATGCGATCGTGGAGGGCTCCACCTTCTCCGGCTATCCGGAGGAGCTTCTTGACAAGTACATCACCGAATACGTGTACGATTATATTGACTACACCTATGGTGACGAGGAGCTGTCCGATGAGGAGGTCAAGGTCATTTTCGACGAAAAGTATAAGGAAGCCAAGGAAAACGCAGAAAACACCATCGAAAACCGCATGATCCTGGAAACGCTGTTTGCCAGACTGAACATCACCCTCACCTACGCGGAGTACAAGGAGGAACTGCAGGCCGAGTTTGACGCATACTACTTCTACTATTATTACTACTACGGTCTGTCCACTGTAGAGGACGTGGAGGAGTATTTCGGTGAGGAGCAGCTGGTGCTCCAGTTCAAGTACGGCAAGATGCAGGAAATCCTGCCCGACCACGTTACCGTTGAATAATCACGATAAACAAAAAACACGACAGAGTTGAACTGTCGTGTTTTTTGCATGCATTATAGTCCCAGTATTTTCAGCTCGCTGACCAGATCCACGTAAAACTCCCGCACGTCGAATCCGTCGATTACCGTGCCGGTCTGATCGATGATGTCGCAATGGGAAATGCCTTTGTCCCCCGTGGGGGTCAGATAGGTGTAGCGATCGCCCCAGCGAAAGGAGCCTTCGGCTACCAGACCGTCGTTAGGTCCGTCAAAGAAAGCAGGGAAGTGGTAGGTAAGATTCAGAGGAAATCCGCCGCCGGAGGCTTTGTCCATCTGTGAGCCGATGCTGTGGCGGAGAATGCCCGCCGAGGGAGCGTCGGCGTACAGCGCAGCCTCTTTGTCTGCAAGCAGGGCTTCCCGCTTGATGCAGGCCTCTGCGGTGAGATCTGCCACGGCTGCCAAAAAGTCGGCGGAGGGCTCTCCCAGCTTGCCAAGGGTAAGATTGTAGGTGCGTGCGATCTGCTGCTGTACGCTTTCGGGGCATTTGGTCAGCAGATAATCCACGAAGGCGCAGCCGCGGTGCGGGGAATTGACGGTGGTCAGCGACGCTACGTAAGGCGCGGCACCCTCCATGGCGATGGCCCAGCGGGAGTCCAAACCGCCCTTGGAATGGGCGATGATGTTGACCTTCTCGCAGCCGGTCTCCAGCACGATCTCCCGGATGCGGTCAGCCAGCAGCTTGCTGCAGTCTGCCACCGATGCGGCGGAGGGCTGATTGCCGTAATAGATCCGTGCGCCGTTCTGGGTCAGCGCGGCGGGGATGCGTCCCCAGTAGCTGAAAAAGTGGGTGTCCCGGAAGAAAACGCCGTGTACCAGCAGGACGGGGTAGCGAGTTGCGCAGGGGCACTCGGCTGCCCGCACCTTTTGCAGCTGCTGCCGCTGATACTCGTCGCCCACCTCGGCGGTGGTTGCACGCAGGATCAGGAGCAGCGCCACCAGATTGGCAATCGGGATCAGTCCGCAGAGGATGCCGATCAGCCGCAGCTTCAGTCCCAGTCGATGGGAGCAGCAGTAGACCACCAAAATGCCTACCCAGAAGAGCAGGGCCTCTACGCCGATGCAGAGCAGTACGCTCCAGAGCGCGGTCTCCCAGCGGTCGGGGAGCAGAAGGAACAGCAGGCGGATCTGATAGATCACGCTGAAGGTAGTGGAAAACAGAAATGCCTTCAGACAGATAGTTCCGTAGCAGCAAAGCCGCAGGCGAAGTCCCTTCAGCGGCAGAGTGAAGAGGAAGGGGAGCAACAGCCCCGCAAGCCCCACACAGACTGCGGTGACAATGGGCAGAGCGGATGTGCTGCTGACCCGAAGAAAGCAGTTGGCGGCCAAGCTAATGCAAAGGCCTGACAGGATCCAGCCGATCGTATCCAGCAGATAGATCAGCGTTTTGCGGACGGACATGGAGACACCTCCTGAAAATGATAGCTTGATTATATCACAAATCCACGGAAAATGCAACAACTAAGGTGAATTTGCCGAAAAAAGAGCCTCCGAAGAGGCTCTTTTTTAATCGTTTTTGGTGAAATCAATGCGATTGAGGCGGATGCCATTGGGGCCGGTGGCGCAGGCGAAGAGATAGTAGCCGTAAACGTACATGCCGTTCCACATATAGGACGTGGTGGTGGGCTGATCGTAATAGGGATAATCGTGTGCGGAGAAGTTCTTTTCGGTCAACAGGGAAACGGGCGTGCCGTCGGAGATCACGGTGCCCATGTACAGCGTATCGTTGCCCTCCTCGTTGCGCTCGTTGGTCTGACAGCTGATGACCAGCTGACCGTTAGGCAGCTCTACGATATAGGGGGCGGCACAAACGGTTCCCGTCTTGAGGGGGCGCATAACGGTGACAGGCTTTGACCACTCTACGCCGTCCTCGGAATAGGTCAGCTGGATGGCAAAGCGGTCGTTATCGTCCTTGTTCCACGCTTCGATCACGCAGACGTATTCGCCGGTGGACAGCTGCTGCCAAACGGGCATGCCGTCACGGGATTTGTGATCCTCGCCGTTACAGACGATGGTGCGGTTGGTCCACTCGCCTGCCTCGGGATCCCACTGCTTGTACTCGATGTTCTGATACGTGGTGACATTCGAGGAGTCGTTGGCGTAGAAGCAGGTGAGCTTGCCGTTCATCATACCGAAATGGGGCTCCCAGACGCCGTTGTACCGGCCGTCTGCCTCGGTGTTTTCGTATACGGTGGAGTGCTTTTTCCAGGTGCGGCCGTTATCGGTGCTGTAGCTGACCTGGATGGAGGAATAGAAGGAGCCGTCTGCATTATGATAAGTAGAGCGGAAGCCCAGATACACGGTTCCGTCCTCGGTCTGGATGAACGCCGCGTTTGCGGTGCCCTTTTGCTTCTGGCTGGCGTGGACGGGCTTTTCCCAGGTCATGCCGTAGTCGGTGCTGCGGTAGACCGTCATGCCGTCACAGCCCAGTAGCAGCGTGCCGTCCTTCAGGGAATACAGACGAGGATAGCCGCCGTCCTTGACGCCGGTATCGATCAGCTCTCCGTCCGACCAGGAGAAGCTGTAGAAGGGAGATTCGGAGTGATGTGCCATATTTGCCTCCACATTAACGGCAGTTTTGCCCGAAATATAGGTGGAAATGAAGTGTTGAATCGCATCCTTCAGTGCGATCGTGCCCTTGCCGGCGATGACGATCTTTCCGTTTTCGGCAGTGACCGACCATTGGTTCTCGCCAAGCGACTCGTACGCCTTTACCGATTCCTCTCGATCGGTTTCGCCTACCAGGATCTCCTTTTCGGGGATCTGGGAGGGATCGATCAGAAAATCCTCCTTCAGGGTCAGGGTCATGCCCAGCTCGTCTCGCAGGGCGTATTTGATGGATCGCGCCAGACGGGAAGCGACCTTGTCGCCGCTGGGGCAGGTGATCAGATACTCCTCGGTAACGGTGATGGGGGCGGCATCCTGCGACTGATCGGCAGGTGCGGAGGGGGCAGGAGCGGTGGAGCAGGAGAACAGGGAGAGGGGAAGCACTGCAATCGCCAATAACAGGGTGGTGAATTTAGCGAACAGCTTCATAACGGTTCCTTTCGTGCTTTGCGGAGCTTGGTCCGATGGATTTTCCTTATTATAGCACGAAAATCGCAAATTGTCAACCACTTTGGCACAGATCGGTGTGGATCAGATCTGCCATTCGCTCTGCGGCATGACCGTCTCCGTAGCGGGTGGAGGGGATACACAGCTCCGACCGAGCCGTTTCGTCCGAAAGCAACCGC
>JAFTKV010000046.1 GCA_017453085.1 Clostridia bacterium | reverse complement strand
GAATGAATATTGAACCGATCAATCGGTGCTTCCCGAATCAGTCAAGAGGCGTGCCGTAGGGGGTGAACAGCGGAAGCTTTTACATATATAGAATATCGTCCCGGTCGGACGCTTCCACTTCTGCGAGGATTGCCATTCTGCCGCAGATGATACCGCCTGCCGCTTCCACCAGCGTTTCCACTGCGTGCAGGCTTTCGCCGGTGGAGATCACGTCGTCCACCACGAGGATCTTCTTTCCCTTCATCAAAGCGGCGTCTTCGCCGTCGATGTACAGGTGCTGCACACGGTCGGTGGTGATGGAGCGAACCTCTACACCGACCACGTCAGTCATATACAGTTTGGTCGCCTTGCGGGCCACCAGATAGCGTCCGTCCCCTCTCTGCCGCGCCATTTCGTGAGCGAGCGGGATTCCCTTAGCCTCTGCCGTGATCAGATAATCGTAGTCCGGAGCCTTTTCCAGCAGGTCGCGTGCACAGGCAACGGTGAGCTCCTGATCGCCAAAGATCACGAATCCGGCGATGGAAAGCTTGTCGTTTAGCGGGCAAATAGGCAGCTTTCGAGGAAGCCCCGCCACCCGCATCTCGTAATATTTCATAAATGAACCTCTGAATCGGAAGGTATTCTTATTAAATATTATAGCATAAAACTCCTGTTTGTCAAGAGGCAATTGAAAATTTCTACATTATTTACATTTTTCACAGATTTTCTTGTTTTCCCTTTTCCGAACGAAAAAACGATCGGAAATACCGATCGTTTTTTGAAAATATTTTTGTTTGATAGCAAGAAAGGATTATTCGGAAGCATTTTCCAGCTTTTCGATACCCGTCATGATCTCCGTGAGACCGGTTCTCCAGGAATCCTGCACACGTCTGAGCGCAGTGGAGCCCTTGGCAGAAATGTTGTTTCTCAGCCAGCCGCCCATGCCGTTCATCTCCTTAGAGAACTGCCATACGTACACGAAGTCGGAGTATGCGGTGCTGTCCATCAGGTTGATCATATCGGCATCGTCGCCGCCGCGGGAGTACTTGATCTTCACGGCAGAGTCAAAGTATACGGGGCGAACGGTCTTACGGGATTCCATCTCCATTGCTTCCAGAACCAGAGCCGCGTAAGGGATCTGCTCGCTGGCGTTGTTGATGCCGTAGAGAGAAACGCCGTCGTGGATGGAAGAATAGTAGGTCGTCTGCGCTTCGTTCAGCTTAGGATTGGGCAGGATACCGTAGTTATCCTCCATTTCCTGCAGATACAGCTCCGCCTGATTCAGACGGCCGCCTGCAAACACAGCCTCGCTGGCCGCAAACTTCATCAGTGCGCCGGGCATATTGTCACCGTAATCGTGAACGCCCTGGGTAGACAGCAGGTTATAGAACTTCTCCATGAAGGAGATCAGCTGGTTATTACCCGTATGGAAGGTCAGCTCGATGCTGCCGTCCGGGTGACGGTAGGAGAACATAACGCCGGAGGAGACTGCCAGACCGTTGGTGTTGTCGTGCACGGGCTGTGCGATGGCCAGTCGGTCGCCGGTACTGGTCTTGTCGTCACCGTCGGTATCCTCCCAGCAAGCGGAAGACATCTGAGTCAGCAGATCCAGCGACCATTTGCCGGTACGGACCAGATCGTAAACGTTGCCGTAGTCGTCCATCAGCAGCTCATTGTACAGGGTGTGGTTGACGAAGTAGCAGTAGTAGCCGCCGGAGTAACGCAGACACAGGTCACCGGTCACCCAGTAACGGCCGTTGCCCACCTGCAGACCGTCGTTATAGGTCTGGGGCCAGTAGGGGGCATCCAGATTCATATAGCCTGCTGCCTCGGGATAGTCTGCCTCCAGCTTGCTCAGGTCGTACACGATGCCGCGCAGTGCCAGCTGAACGTCGTCGTACTGACGGGCACCCAGAATGTCGTATTCGGGAACGCCTGCCAAAAGCTGGCTCTGGATAGTCTTGTTCAGACCGCCGGGGATGTAGTCCACTACCTCAATAAAGCAGTTGAAGTAAGCTTCGATCTTGGCGTTGCGCTCTCTGACCGCAATATCAACCGTGTCCTCGCTCTCCTCGTCATCGGAGCGGATGGAGCGCAGGTGGAAGCCGTCGCCGTCGGTTTCGGCAATGCAGAAGCCGATGGTCGTGCCGCCCATATCCACCTTGGGCAGGTCGGTGAGGTTGTATTCTGCATTCGGATCGCCGTTTTGCAGATTCACAGTCTCTCGCGGCTGATCGTTCTCGGCCGCACAGGATGCCAGCAGCACGGGAGTCAGTCCCATCGACAAGCAAAGGAAAAGTGCAGTAAGTTTCTTTCTCATTTTCTGGTTCCTTTCAAAATAATCGTCTATACAGTGCGGCTTGTCAAACGGCAGACCTCTCACTATATCATCTTTTTTATTATAGCATTGACTCCCGATTTGTCAATAAGGCTGCCGACAGGTCTATTCTTTTTTACAACCGTACAACCGCATTTTATTCAAAAATCCAACGGCTTTTTCGCTTCTTTGGTTGACAGCAGGGGATCAATGTGCTAAAATGATGGTAATTCAGTATGCGACCTGTGACTGTGCGTACACGAAAGGAAGTATGACCATGAACAACCTGTTGCTTTGCGGAGAAACCGCACACGCGCTTTACGCCGCCGTTCGGGATCTGCCCATTTACGACTACCATTGCCATCTCTCCCCCCGTGAGATCTACGAGGATCTGCCCGCTGCCGACCTTACCTCCCTCTGGCTGGCCGGTGACCACTACAAGTGGCGTCTGATGCGGCAGAGCGGCATCGAGGAGAAATATATCACCGGAGACGCCTCGCCGAAGGAAAAGCTCCGTGCCTACGCCAAGGCGATCGAGTATGCCGCCGGCAATCCCCTTTATCTGTGGACCAAGCTGGAGCTGGCCGCTTATTTCGGCATCGAAGAGCAGCTCACCCCCGAAAACTCCGACGAGATCTACGACCGTGCCGCCGCAGCTATCCGTGAACGCTCCCTCTCCCCCCGCAAGCTCATCGAGATGAGCAACGTAGCACTGATCGCCACCACCGACGATCCCGCCGACTCTCTGGAGTGGCATCAGAAGATCGCCGCAGACGAGACCTTCCCCTGCAAGGTGATTCCCTCCTACCGTCCCGACAAGATGCTCCTCTGCCGTGCCGCCGATTACAAGGACTACCTTGCCCGTCTCTCCACAGCCGCAGGGATCGCCATCACCGACTACTCTTCCCTGATCGCTGCCGCCAAGGCACGGCTGGATTTCTTCACGGAAAACGGCTGTCGCGTCACCGACCTGGGCATCCCCGCCTTCCCCACCTCCATCGGCACCGCCGAGGAGGCAGAGGCCGCTTTCGCCAAGGTCGTCGCAGGTGGTGAGATCACCGATCGCGAGTTCGACGCCTTCCTCAGCCGTGCCCTGATCGATCTCTCCAAGCTGTACAAGGAGCACGGCCTGCTCTCCCAGCTGCACCTGGCCGTCCAGCGGAACGTGAACCCCACCCTGTTTGCCACCGTCGGCGTGGACGCAGGCGGCGACTGCATTGACGATCCCATCCCCGCCACCGCTCTGTCGAAGCTCCTTGCCGCAATGGAGGCAAACGACGGACTTCCCTACACCGTGCTCTACACCCTCAACCCCTCTATGCTGGATGCCATGGTATCGGTTGCCGGCTCCTTCCGTGGAGTGCAGGTGGGTGCCGCATGGTGGTTCATGGATCACACCGGCGGCATCCGTCGGGTGATGCAATCGGTCTCCGAGATGGGGCAGATCGCCTCCTTCTACGGTATGCTCACCGACTCCCGCAGCTTCCTTTCCTATACCCGACACGACTATTTCCGCCGCATCCTCTGCACCTTCATCGGTGAGATGGTGGACAGAGGTGAGTTTGCTGCCGAAGCGGCACTCCCTCTTGCAGAGAAGATCTGCTACCGAAACATCCGAAGCCGGCTCTATCCGGAGGTATAATCATGTCTGCCAACAAACTGCGCCTGGCCATCGTGGGACTGGGCAATATGGGCACCGGCCACGTAATGAACATTCTGAGCGGCAAGGTCTCGGGCGTTGAGCTGACGGCGGTCTGCGATATCCGCCCCGACCGTCTGGATTTTACCAAGGAACGGGCTCCCCGAGTGGCTCGCTTTGCCGATTACGGTGAGATGCTGGCAGCCGACCTTGCCGACGCCGTGCTCATCGCCACGCCCCACTATTTCCATCCGCCTATGGCCATCGCCGCCTTTGAAAAAGGACTCCACGTCCTCACCGAAAAGCCCGCGGGCGTGCGGGTGTCCGACGTTATCGAGATGAACGCTGCCGCCGACCGCTCGGGCAAGGTCTTCGGCATCATGTACAATCAGCGCACCGGCGAGCTCTTCCAAAAAGCCCGTGAGATGGTGCAAAACGGCACGCTGGGAAATCCCCAGCGGCTAACCTGGATTATCACCGGCTGGTACCGCACCGAGGCCTACTATCAGAGCGGCGACTGGCGCGGCTCCTATTCCGGCGAGGGTGGCGGCGTGCTCCTGAATCAAGCCCCCCACAATCTGGATCTGCTGCAGTGGATCTTCGGAATGCCCAACTCGCTCTACGCCACCTGCACGTCGGGCAAGTATCACAACGTCGAGGTGGAGGATGAGGCCATCCTGACGATGGAATACGAAAACGGTGCCACCGCTCAGTTCATCACCACCACGGGCGAATTTCCCGGCACCAACCGTCTGGAGATCGCAGGCGATCGGGGCAAGATCGTGCTGGAATCGGGCGTGCTCCGCCACTATGACAACGGCTTCTCCGCCGCCGAGTACAGCAAGAACGCCAAGACCAACTCCTGCGACCATAAGCCTACCGTCACCGAATACCGTGAGTCCGCTCCCGAGCGTGCACACGCAGGTGTGCTCTCCGACTTTGCCGAAGCGATCCTTTCGGGCACTCCCTTGGTTGCCGACGGCAGAGAAGGCATCGCCATGCTCTCCCTTGCCAACGCCGCCTACCTCTCCACCTGGGAGGGGCGGAAGGTGACTCTTCCCCTCTCTGCGGAGGATATGGAGCGATTCAACGCCCATCTTTCCGAGCGTGCGGCAAAATCCTCTATGTCTGCCGCTCCCTCCCCCGCCCTTCCCACCGGCGAGATCAGCCCCCGCTGGAAGATCAAATGGGATTAATCATCCCAAGAAGACATCGTCAGTTGCAGCGCAGGGCGGATGAGGAAATCCCCCTTTTCGCCGCACCTCGATGTCTCCCCATACCGTAGGGGCGGATTCCATATCCGCCCGTGGCAAACGTATATCGCCGCACGCGTCCTCGGT
>JAFTKV010000045.1 GCA_017453085.1 Clostridia bacterium | reverse complement strand
GATCAGCGTGAAAGAGCTGATCTCGGACAGCGACCGTCAGGCAGAAGCGATGAAGCTGGTGGCAGAGCACACGAATTCCGCCGCCGCCGTCAGCCTGATGGATCTGTCGGTAGAGGCCGAGTGTTTCGGTGCGACCGTTCGGGTGTCCGACGGAGAGGTTCCCACCGTCGTGGGCAGATTGATTAACGACGAGGACGAAGCTGCCGCACTGGAGGTTCCCGCCGTGGGTACCGCTCGCAGCGGACTGTATGTGGAGTCCATCGAAAAAGCCATGGATCTGATCACCGATCGCCCCGTTTTGGCGGGTATGATCGGCCCCTTCTCGCTGGCGGCACGCCTTCTCGACGTGACCGAGATCATGATGGACTGCTACGACGACCCCGATATGGTGCACACCGTACTGGAGAAGTCTACCGCTTTCCTGATCGAATACGCCAAGGCGTACAAAGCGGCAGGTGCTAACGGCATTATGATGGCAGAGCCGGTTGCCGGTCTGCTCTCTCCCATGCTGGAGGAGGAGTTCTCCTCTCCCTACGTCAAGCAGATCGTAGATGCGGTGCAGGACGATGAGTTTATCGTGATCTACCACAACTGCGGTGACAACACCATCCGCATGATCGATTCGATCCTCACCACCGGAGCGGCAGCTTATCATTTCGGCAATACCATTGATATGGCAGAGATGATGGCGCACATTCCCTCCGACACCATCGCCATGGGCAATGTGGATCCTGCAGGCCAGTTCTTGAGCGGCACCCCCGACTCCATCCGTGAGGCAACCCTTGCGGTGATGGAGAGGTGCTGCTCCTACCCGAACTTCGTCATCTCCTCCGGCTGTGACATTCCCCCGCGGACGAGCTGGGAGAATATCGACGCCTTCTTTGCCGCTGTTGATGAACACTATGGAAACTAATCAGCTGTTTGACCGTCTGGTTGAAATTGCCCTGGCCGAGGGTGCATACAAGGCTTCCGTGATCGAGGTGGATCGCGTGGAGACCGACGTGCGATTCCGTGCCCTTTGTGCCTCCAACGTGTGCGGCAACTACGGCAGAAACTGGATGTGCCCTCCCGATGCGGGCGATATTGAGTCGCTGATGGCAGAGCTGCGTACCTATTCCCACGTGCTGGTTTACCAGACGGTGAACGAGCTGGAGGATAGCTACGATTTCGAAGGTATGATGGAGGCGGGAGTCTCCCATAACCGTCTGATGTGCTCCCTTCGTATGAAGCTGGCTGCCGAGCCCTTCTCCCGTGTGCTCCATCTGGGAGCGGGTGGATGTCGGATGTGCGAGGTCTGCGCCAAGCGGACAAACGAGCCCTGCCGTCACCCCGATCTGGCGGTGGCTTCGCTGGAGACCTACGGTGTCAACGTATCAAAACTGGCAGAGGCATCGGGTATGAAATACATCAACGGACAGAACACCGTTACTTATTTTGGTGCAATGTTTTTTAATCTGTAATAGGGAGGCTACGATGCCAACCGTTGTTTTTAACGATATTTCCTATATTGTCCCAGAGGGGAGCCGCATTTCCGACCTGCCTCCCTATAAGGAGAGTGCTGCGCTTCCTTGCGGCGGACACGGCAAATGCGGCAAATGCAAGGTGACGGCAAAGGGGATGCTGTCCCCCTTGTCCGCTACCGAGCGGGAGGGGCTGACATCCGACGAGATCGAATCGGGGGTACGGCTGGCCTGCTGTACTACCGTCTGCGGCGACTGCGTGATCTGCACGTTGGATGCCCGCACCTCTGCCAGGATCCGCATTGCGGGCGATATGCCTGAAATATCGCTTCATCCTGCGTTTTCGGCATACGGTGTTTGCGTTGACATCGGCACCACTACGCTGGCGGCACGGCTGTATAATGGGGAGGGAACACTCCTTGCCGAGGCAGGCGGCCTCAATCCCCAATCCGCCTACGGTGCGGACGTGATCTCCCGCATCGAAGCGGCCCTCAAGGGCGAGGCGCACGAGCTGGCAATGTCAATCCGCCGAGCCATCGACGCTCTGCTGACCGAGCTTACTCGGGCGGCAGGCATCGCTCCCAATGCCATCGACGGGATGGTGATCACCGGCAACACGGTGATGCTTCATCTGCTCACCGAGACCTCGGTAGAGCCGCTTTCCCACGCACCCTTTGCCGCAGAGCGACTGTTTGGCGAGGTGTTGACAGCGGGCGAGCTTGCGCTGACCGCTCTTTCTCCCGATGCGGAGATCTACCTGCCTCCTTGCGCCGCGGCGTTCGTGGGTGCGGACATTACCACCGCCCTGTTGGCGAGCGGAATATGCGGGCAGCAGGGAACTGCTTTGTTGGTGGATATCGGAACCAACGGCGAGATGGCACTTTGGCACGACGGCAGGCTGACCTTCTGCTCCACTGCGGCAGGCCCTGCATTCGAAGGAGCGGACATTTCCATGGGAATGGGCGGAAAGGAAGGCGCCATAGACAGCGTATGCCTGGTGAACGGCAGCCTGTATGCCCACGTGATCGGCAATATTGCTCCCGCGGGCATCTGCGGTAGCGGCGTGGTGGATACGGTGGCATGCCTTTTGGATACCGAGCAGCTGGACGAGACAGGCTATCTGGAGGACGATCCTGCAATGATAGCCGAACCCGTTTCCATTACGCAGGAGGATATCCGAGCGGTGCAGCTGGCAAAATCTGCGATCCATGCAGGCATTCGGACTCTGCTGCATCGGGCGGGAATTGCTCCCGAGGCGGTGGGGACGCTGGCGATTGCCGGTGGATTTGGCAGTTATCTCAACACCGATAACGCCTGCAAGATCGGTCTGCTGCCCGCAGAGATGCGCCCGGCCATCCGTGTGATCGGCAACGCCGCGCTGGCGGGTGCTGCGATGGTGCTGCTGAGTAGGGATCTGCGGGAACAATGTGCCCGATGTGCCACGGGCGAGGTGGCAGAGCTGTCCACCGACCCTGTATTTGCGGACGAATACATGGAGCGAATGCTGTTTTGAGGCATTTGCTAAAAAATATTTGGGCAATTCAGAAAAAATATTTCATTTTTCTATTGATTTTTTGTTCAAAAGATGCTACAATAACTTACTGGAGCAGCTTTCCGCGTTTCTGTATCAAACGCGGCGAGCTGCTTCTTTGACCCAAAGAAGGTTTTTCTGCGTAACAAGATCCAACGATGAAGGAAAGAGAGGTACCGATATGAGCAGAAAATACAGATTATCCACCGCGCTGGACGTGGACGACATCCTGATGGAATGCACCTCCTACGCCATACGCCTTGCCAACGAAAAGTACGGCTTTCAGCCGCCGATGACCATTTATGAAAAGGATAGCTGGGGAAAGAACGGTACCCGCGCGGATACCATTTACCCCTATTTCAGCGATGCGGAGTTCTATCGCACCCAGCCGGTCTATGAGGGAGCAAAGGAATTTGTGCGTCGCCTCAGTCAGATGACCGAGGTGTATATCTGCACTGCCGTTCCTCCTGAGTTTATGGGCATCCGTGCCCAGCGGATCCGGGAAGAGTTCCCCGAAATTCCCGCCGATCATATCTATATGGGCTCAGGCAAGGACAAGATCCACACCGACATTCTCTTTGACGATGCGATGCACAATATCCTCAACTCGGGAGCCAAGTATCCCATCCTCATGCGCCGCCCTTGGAATCAGGAGGCAACCGGAATGCTGGCAGTCACCAGCTACGACGAGTTTTTGAAGCTGGTGGAGGTCATTGCAAGCAGCTATTCGGTAAGCGCCGACGAGTGCTGCGCGGGGGATTCCGAGATCGTGGTGCTGGTAGGGCCCTCGGGAAGCGGAAAATCCAAGCTAGCGACCCGCCTGCTGGACTGCACCGACCGCTTTGAGAAGCTGGTCAGCTACACCACTAAGGATCCTACGGCGGTGGAGCCCAACGAATGGTACAATTACGTTTCGCTGGACACCTTCCGCAGTATGTGCGACAGCGGAGAGATGTTCCAATCCACTATGTATGCAGGGCACGGCTACGGCTCCCGCAAGGGAGACGTGGAGGAGATCCTGCGGCAGGGCAAGCGAGTGCTGACTACCATGGATATTTGCGGTGCTATGTCGCTGAAGACCCATTTCCCCAATGTGGTCACCATTTACGTCAAGCGGGATAAAAAGGCACTGATGGCGAATATTTTGAAAAAGAACACCACCAACGAAAACAAGGTCAATCGGCTGTGCGCCATCGAATACGAGCAGCAAAACGCAGAGCTGTGTGATTACGTTCTGCGATTCGACGGCACCTACGACGATGCGCTGCAGCGGCTGCGCGAGATCTTGAACATTACATAACGATCAGAACGGCAGAGGTAACTCTGCCGTTTTTGTTGAATAGGATGCTGTGATAAATGCGCAAGAGAGCCTTCCCCGCTGGGGAAGGCTAGGGTTTGGTGGAAATCGTTAGCGCATCTATCCATATAATGCTTGCTGACATATCTCAAAATTGCAGAGGCAACTCTGCAGTTATTTTTTTGCAATATTTTTCGAAATAACAAAACTTTAACATTTCGCAATCATTTTGCAAACAAGCGGGGTGTAGAATACAGTCACAGAAACGAAAACAGAAAGAAAAAAGGAGAAAACAAATCATGACTAAGAAAATTGCAGAAGTAAACGAGAAGATCGCAGAGGGCGTTGTCACCGGCTACAAGAAGATTGAAGAGGGTGTGGTAGAGGGCTTCAACAAGGTTACCGATGCTATCGTGGAAAAGGTTTTTACCAAGGAAGGCGAGACCGTAGAGGAAGCCAAGGCAAGAATGAACGCTGATGCTGCGGCGCGCACCGCCTCCTCCAACGCAATTGTGGAAAAGCACAAGGCAGAGCAGAAGGCTAGAATGGAAAAGCAGCAGGAGATGATCAACGCTTCCATCGAAGCCTCCAAGAACGCAGGAAAGATCAACCAAAACACTTGACTGAGGAATGAAATGACCAACGAAATCAACGCTTTTCGCTATAGCTATTCCGCTGAAAGCCATAAGGAGATTCAAACGATCCGTCAGAAGTATCTGCCCAGAGAGGAGTCGGATCTGGAGAAGCTCCGCCGCCTGGATCGACAGGTGCAGTCGGCGGGCGTTATGCCTGCGCTGATCGTGGGCGTGCTGGGAGCACTTGTGTTTGGCGTTGCCCTGTGCATGGGTCTGGACGTTCTGGCAGGCGGAAGGATCGGCGCGATCCTGCTGTCGATCCCCGGGGTGGCGGCAATGCTGGCGGCATATCCCATCTTTGCAAAGATTTCTGCCAGGATGCGGAAGATGCTGACTCCCGAGATCCTTCGCCTTGCCGATGAGATCGATGCGGGAAAGACGGCGAATTTTGAAAAATAATGTACTGCTTTAACAAAACGAAAACAAAATCTCATCAAAACGCAAACATCCACCGAATAAAATAGTATCACAAACAGAAAGAGAGAACACAGATGAATCAATCCAATGAAACGGTAATGGTGCAGAAGATCCGCAGCCGTTATACGGCAAAAGAAACGACCAAGCTGGATGAGCTTCGGGCACTGGACAAAAAGGTGAAGCGCCCTGCGGCAATCTTCGCCTATATCTTTGGTAGCATTGCTGCAATCGTGATGGGAGCAGGCATGAGTTTGGTGATGACCGACGTGGGATCGCTGGTGGGAATGACGGACTCCATGATTCCGGGAATTGCCATCGGTGTGATCGGCATGGGGCTTGCACTGTTGAATTACCCTATTTATAAAGGCATTCTCGGCTCTCGCCGCAAAAAGTACGCAGGTAGCATACTGGAGCTCAGCGATCAGATCATCCGCAACGGCTAAACGGAATACCATATAATAAAAGGAGAAAACGCAACGGCAAACTTTCTGAAGAAGGCATTCAACGATATGAAGGCGTCCGCAAAGGCACAGCACGAGTTAGACAAAGCCAATTTTGCGGCGGCAAAGGCGGAATCCAAAGCCAATTTTGAAGAAAACAGAGGACGCAACACCTACGCCAAGGCAAAGGCAAACGCGAAAAAGAGCTGGGATGATGCGAACATGAGCCCTTCCGAAAGAGCTGCCAAGGCGCAGGCGGATCGGGATCGGCAGATTGCAGAGGCAAATGCAAGAACTGCAGCTGCAAACGAACGATATGAGGCTGCAAAACAGAACGACAAATAAATCAAGTCATCGGCGAGGCGCAGATTTGCGTCCCGCCGAAAGCTGCCGGAAGGGGAAGTGTGATGAAACGGAAATATCAAGTCAAGCAACACGATCGGGTTGTGGAGCGGTATTATAATTACATTCCCGGACGGTTTATTCTGGCGATTCTCATTACGGTACTGGAAATTCTGGCGGTAATCGGTATTGTGGTGGCGCTTTGCTGGTTCGTTCCCTACTTTTATCTGTTGGCGTTTGCCACTGAGATTGCTTGTGTAGTAACCATCGTTGCCTCGGATGACAATCCCGATTATAAGGTGCCGTGGCTACTGTTCGTGCTGGTCGTTCCCATAGCGGGCTTTATGCTTTATTTGATGTTTTACTCCCGTAAGCTGAAGAAAAAATATGTCAGACGGCTGGAGGATCTGAAGAAATACGCATATCCCAAAGATCCTGCGGATCTGTCGGTGCAGATGGATGCGTTGAAAGCAGTAAGTCCCGCGGCGGCATCTCATGCGTCAATGCTGACCCGAATCGCCGATACAAGGCTGTTTGCCAACACGAAACAAACCTATTTCTCGCTGGGCGAGGAGATGCACCCCGCACTGCTTGCCGATCTGGAGCGGGCGGAGCGATTTATCTATCTGGAATACTTCATTATCGAGGAAGGGAAATTCTGGAATTCTATTTTAGAGGTACTGAAGCGAAAAGCTACTGCGGGCGTGGACGTGAAGGTTGTCTATGACGATATTGGCTGTATGATGACACTGCCGGGGAATTATTTCAAGATCCTCCGCTCCTGTGGAATCGATGCGACGCCCTTCTCGCTCCTGCGAGGCAACGCCGACAGCGAATTCAACAACCGCTCCCACCGTAAGATTCTGGTGATCGACGGCAAGGTGGGCTACACGGGCGGCATCAATCTGGCTGACGAGTACATTAACGAGATTGAAAAATTCGGCCATTGGAAGGACACCGCTATCCGTCTGGAGGGCGAGGCGGTCTGGGAGCTGACCCGTCTGTTTACCGTGGATTTCGGCATCAACATCAAAAAAATGCCCGAAATTCCCTACGAGCTTTATCCGAAGCAGCCCGAAATTCGCACGGCTGGCTGGCTGATCCCTTTCGGAGACGGTCCGCACCCACTGTACGAGCGCAGAGTGGGCAAGAGCGTGATCCTGAATCTGTTGGCAGGTGCCACCCGTTATGTCTGGATGACTACGCCTTACCTGATCATTGATAACGAGCTGTGCAGTGCCATCGAAAACGCCGCACTTCGAGGGGTGGAGGTAAAGATCATCACTCCTCACGTGCCGGACAAGAAGCTGGTGTTCGGTATGACTCGCAGCTTCTATCCCCGTTTGATGGCAGCAGGTGTGGAGATCTACGAATACGAGCCGGGCTTCATTCATGCAAAAAGCTATCTTGCCGATGACGAGGTCGCAATGATCGGAACGATCAATCTGGACTATCGCAGCCTGGTGCATCACTTTGAAAACGGAGTGTGGATGTACAAATGCGAATCCATTGCCGCGCTGAAGCGGGATCTGGTGGAAACCCTCAGAAAATGTATCCGCATTACCCCGGAAAACGTCAGACCAAAGCTACGAGAGCGGATCGTCCGCTCGCTGGTGCGGATCTTTGCACCGATGCTGTAAGAAGAATACAAATGAAGGAGACATAAATCATGAACGCTATTGAAATCAGAGGTCTATCCAAAAGCTTCCGCGGGATGTACGCGGTGGATCACCTCAATATGACCGTCCCCGTGGGGGCGATCTACGGCTTTATCGGCGAAAACGGATCGGGCAAATCTACCACCGAAAAGCTGATCTGCGGCCATCTGGTGCCCGACGGCGGCGAGATCCGTCTGTTTGGCAGAGACTATACGGAACCCGGTGTGCGGGTGCGGGTAGGTGCACTCATCGAGAACGCAGGCTGCTTCCCGGGCTCCAGCGTTTACCAGAATTTGATGATGCAGGCCATCAATCTGAATCTGAAGAATCGAGACGAGGAGATCCACCGCGTGCTGAAGATCGTACGGATGGAGGAGCACGCTGCGCTGAAATTCAAAAAATGTTCGCTGGGCATGAAGCAGCGTATCGGCATCGCAATGGCTCTACTGGGCGATCCCGCTCTGCTGATCCTGGACGAGCCGATCAACGGTCTGGATACCGACGGTATGCGGATCATGCGGGAGATTCTGGTGGATATCACGCAAAATTACGGCTGCACCGTTCTGATCTCCTCCCATATCCTGGGTGAGCTGGAGAAGATCGCAACCCATTACGGGATCATCCGTCGAGGTAAGATGATCATGGAGCTGTCCGCTCGGGAGATGGACAACCGTGCGCAGGTCTTCGTGTCGTTGAAGACACGCGATACGGAAGGAGCGAAAGCTGCCCTTTCGGCAAAATATCCCGGCGTTCGGGAAGAGGACGGCTATTTGCGGGTATACGACGTGGACGACACGGCGTCTGTTGTAGATTATCTGATGAAAAACGGTCATGCGGTCAGCGAGATCCAAAAGAACAAGATCGGACTAGAGGAATATTACGTGGAGCTGATGTCGCAGAAGGAGGATGAATGATGAAAAACGATCTGAAATTTCGCTCTCCCACCTTTGCGGAGCGGATTCGCGGTATGCTGGGCGTGGACTTCTACCGTCTGTTCCACACTCCCGTATTTTACATTTTTCTGGCCATTTCGGCGATCATTCCCGCAATGGTGTCTGCAATGACAATGATGCCCGATCCCGAGGGCAACACCATGGAGCCGCTCTACTCCAACGTGTGGCAGATCGTTGCCGCCTCCGAGCCGCTCTACGTGATCAAGAGCATCGCCGACTATGCCAATATGAACATGGTCTTCATCTTTGGCGGCATTATGGTGTCGATCTTTATCGGTCACGATTATAAATCGGGGTACGTGAAGCAGCTGTTTACCACCCACGCCAAGAAGCAGGACTATATGATGTCCAAGACCGTAGTCTGCGCATTTGCAATGGCGTGCATGTGCATCTCCTATCTGATCGGCGGCACGGCGGCCGGACTGCTGGTGGGCTACGAGACTGATGTGAACGTGGGCTCTCTGCTGATCGCCATTCTGGGCAAGATCGTGATGAGCCTTGGATGGGCGAGCCTGTACACCTTCCTGAATATCATTTTCAGACGGTATTTCGGTATCTCCATCGCATCGTCCTTCTTCTTTGGCACGGGCATCCTGATCATCGGTGCGGCGGCTGTAGTGGAGAATCTGTCACTCCCCGCCTCCTTCCTGAACCTGTTCCTGTACGGCTCGTCGGTCAACGCCTGCCTTGCAAGCAACATCTGGACGCTGCTGATCTGCATCGGCGTATCCCTCGGTTGGACGCTGGTCTATAATCTGCTGGGCACGCGGCTGCTCTACAAGAGCGACGTATATTGATGGATCGGAAGGAGACGAATCTGATGAACGCAATTGAAATCAAAAATCTGTCCAAAAACTTCGGCCAGAAGCAGGCGGTTTGCGGACTGAATATGACCGTTCCCCTGGGCGCGATCTACGGCTTTATCGGCGAGAACGGCTCAGGAAAATCTACCACCGAGAAGATGATCTGCGGTCTGATCCCCAAAAGCGACGGTACTATCCGGCTGTACGGAAAGGATCACACCGATCCGGACGTGCGAGCAAAGGTGGGCGTGCTGATCGAAACCCCCGGGTGCTTCCCCGGGCTGACGGTATGGGATAATCTGATGCTGCAGGCGGCGAATCTGGGGATTCGGGATGCGGAAATAGAAGTGATCCGCGTGCTGAAAACCGTTCGCAGGGAGGGCGCAGCAGGGAACAAGTACAAAAACTGCTCGCTGGGTATGAAGCAGAGAGTCGGCATTGCCATGGCACTGCTGGGCGCGCCTACTCTGCTGGTGCTGGACGAGCCGCTGAACGGTCTGGATGCCGACGGTATGCGGATCATGCGGGAGGTGTTCACCGATGTGGTGAAGGACGGAACCCGCAGCATCGTGGTGTCCTCTCACCTTTTGGGTGAGCTGCAGAAGGTGGCGACCCACTACGGCATTATCCGTCACGGCAAGATGATCCGTGAAATGACCGCGGCAGAGCTGGATGCGGATTGCCGTACCTTTACTGCTTTGCAAAGCGGAGAGATGAGCAGAACCAAGGCACTGCTTTGCTGTAAATACTCCCGCGTGGAGGAGGACGAGGCAGGCTATCTGCGGGTCTACGACGGGGTCACGCCCGAGGAGATCGTTGTCTATCTTTATGATAACGGCATCTGCGTAAGTGAGATCCGAACCGACAAGATCGGTCTGGAAGAGTACTATATTGATCTGATGAAGGAGGGGAAATAAGGTGGAACATACGGTGAAATTCGAAAACCAAAGCTTCGGTAAGGGCCTTGGCACTATGCTGAAGGTGGATTTTCGCAGAATGCGCAAATCCAAGCTGTTTTACATCCTGATCGCCTGTGCACTGCTGATCCCCGTGATCATGACGGTGATGCTGACTATGATGGACGGCACCGAATCGAAGAATCCTCAGACCGGAGAGATCACCATTATGGAAGGCCCCGAGAGCGTGTGGGAATCCATTGGTACGCTCCCCTCCGACGAGCCTGCACCCGAGCAGCGGGGAGACGCTGCTATGGGTGGAATGGGTGCCATGGGCGGAATGGACGTGATGGCTATGTGTAACATCAACATGATGTTCATGCTGGCGGCGGTGTTTGTTTGCCTGTTCATTTCGGACGATTTTCGAAGCGGATTTTCCAAAAATCTCTTCACCGTCCGCGCGAAAAAGGGAAATTACGTGATCTCCAAGACCATCGCGGGCTTCGTTTGCGGTGCGCTGCTCCTGATCGCTTATTTTGCGGGCGCACTGCTGGGTGGCGCGGTATCGGGTCTGTCCTTCGCATTGGTGGGCGGTCTGACCGTCATCAACATCGTCCTGTGTATGCTGGCGAAGATATTCCTGATGCTAGTATTCGTTTCGATCTTTGTGATCGTCAGCGTGGCGGCAAAGCAGAGAGCGTGGCTGTCCATTTGCGGCTCGTTGGGTGCAGGAATGCTGCTCTTTATGATGGTGGGAATGATCACGCCGCTGAATTCCACCCTGCTGAACCTCCTTCTCTGCGGTGCAGGCGGAGCGTTGTTTGCCATTGGGCTGGGTACGTTCAGCAGATTGATCCTGCGAAAGGCTGCATTGATATAAATCTTACTAAATGCCTATCCAAGTGAAGTCTCACTTGGATAGGTTTTTTGTTTGCGAACAGTTCGTTCCGTTCGCGTTCGCGAACGCGAACGGGAGAAAAAAGGTAAAAATACAGTATTATTAATCCAATTTCGCCAAAAGCCTACCAAAATGGTGGTTTAATAGGAAGAAAAATTGCACTTTATTTCGTTCAAACGTACATTTACAAAGGGAATGAGGTTTGGTATAATACAAACGATGAATAGTAAGGAGGCGATCGTGTGCCGAAAACGATAGTGCGCAGTTTCTCGTTTGACGGAGACGTGCTGGAGGTGGTATTCCGATACGACGATACGTTGGGAATCCATTTCGGAGATTATCCGGATTTTGAAGAAACGCCCAGATATACACCAAAAGGACGGCCGTGGGTCAATGCGATGCAGGATGCCTGCATTCACGGGATCAATCATTTTGAGGAAGCACGACAATGCCTGGATTGCGGTTCTTGTTGGTTTTACCTGAAGGAGCATCCCGGAGATCTGATCGGGATCTGCAAGAACGAACACCGACAAAAGCGTATGATGAACTTACACGCCGCACAAACAGAAAGGACGATGAACAATGAAACAGAGAATTAAGCTCAGACACAGAATATTGGCTGGTTTTCTGGCCATGGCGATGCTGATCGTTGCCATTCCCGTACTGGGTCTGTCTTCGATTGCACCCACCACCCAAAGCCGGGTAGCGGATCCTTCCACTATGGATCACTGGAAGCAGTATTTCGGCTCTCGGGTACTGAACACCTCCAATGCAGGCGGTATCTGGACCGATAAATCGGTCTTTACCGACGCATCCGCATTCGGCGGGTTGATCACCATGGACAATCCCGAGAGCAACTTCCTGGTTGCGTTGTCGGCGATCGCATCCAACAAATCGATCTTGGGCTACTCCCATATTCCCACCGATACGATGCTGGTGCTGGACGTGTCCGGCTCTATGAACAGGGAACACAACGACGCAGTAGACGAGCTGGTTTCCGCTGCCAACGATGCGATTAAGGAGCTGCAGGCCACCAACCGTTATAACCGCGTGGGCGTGGTTCTGTATTCGGGTAACACCTCCACCAATCAGGCTGCAACCGCCTCCTCTGCAACCGTGCTGCTTCCTTTGGGCAGATACACCCATTCTACGAACACCTTCCTGGTGAAGGGCGGTTCCGGCGGCAATGAAACGATCCGAGTAAACTCCCGTGTGTCCAACGGCTCTACTACGATGGAGCAGAGCTACAAGACGGTGGTCGGCGGTACTTACATCCAGAACGGTATCTGGCAGGCGATGGAAGAGTTGCTGGCGGTGGAGGATACCACTATTGAAGGGGAGGGCTTCCAGTCCGGTACCAAGCGGATGCCCATTATGGTTCTGATGAGCGACGGCGCACCTACCGTTGCTACGGACGATTTTGCCGGCAATACAGATTGGTGGGGCAATACTTCCTTTGGTAGCTCCAACATCGGTGACGGCTCCTATACCAACGATACCATCGGCTTCCTGACTCAGCTGACCGCATCCTATGCCAAGGCCAAGGTGGAGGAGCATTACGACAATAACGCACTGTTCTATACCCTGGGCTTTGGAGTGGGCAGCGACGAGGTCGCAGTCAGCGTACTGAATCCCGCAAAGTCCACCGATGGAATCAATTCCGACTGGGAAGCTTATCTGAATCTTTCCGAGGGCGAATACCTGGTTCTCTCCGGCAGCGGAAAAAATACTCGGTCGGTTGCGCTGAATGAATATGCCAAAGAACAGCTTTACGTAGATCAGTATTTCGCTGCATCCACAACCTCCGAGCTGGAGAAGGTGTTTGATACGATCATTCAGCAGATCATTCTGCAGTCCCTGTATTATCCCACTCTGGTCAACACCACCACTACTGCAGACGGCTACATCCAGTTTATCGACGACATCGGCGATTATATGGAGGTCAAGTCCATCAAGGGTATCGTGCTGGGCGACACCCTCTTCTCCGGCGAGCTGCTGGCAGCAAACTTCCAAGAGGGCGGCGGTTCACTGGGTACTGTGACCAATCCCAATGCATTGGGCGATGAGATGGTCTGGTCGGTAGTAGAGCGTTTGGGTATCAATCAGATGGATCAGTATGATACCTATGAAAAGCAGGTTGCGGAAGCACGTGCGCTGATCAATCTGGCATATCAGCACGGTCAGCTGTCCTATACTCCCGCTACCGATACCACTCCCGCACAGTTCTCCAACTATATCGGCTGGTATGCCGATGCAAACGGCACTTATATGGGCTTCTGGGATCCCTCCCATTCCATAGACGATGTTCCGGAAGGCGCATTTTACGTTACAAAATCCTACGGTATGCTGGGCGCAGTGAAGGATGGCTATCGTGAGAGCGATATGATGCACATTTCCATTCAGGTGCGTACCGAGCTGGTGACCGGACATAGCGAGGTGATCTGGAAGATCCCCGCATCGCTGGTTCCGGTCGTTACCTACAACGTATCCCTGACCGGTGAGAGCCTGGACAACCCCGGCGACATCACCGTGGAGATCGACGATGCCGATCCCATTCGTCTGGTGTTTGAAGTGGGTCTGCGCTTTGATATTACTGCACTGAACATTGCAGAAAAGCTGGGCGAGGCGAATCGTAACGAGGACGGCACCTATACCTTCTACACCAACGCATGGAGTCAGTCCGCTCACGACGATGAGACTCTGCTTCCCTCCGAGGCGATCAATACCGTAGCCTTCTTCGAGCCCTCCGAGGAAAACGAAAGATACTATTATAACGAAAATACCACCGTTTATCAGCTGGTAGACGGCGAGTACGTCAAATACGACGGCAGCAACAAGCCCTCGGGCGACAGCTTCTACCGTCAGGTCAACGTGTTCAGAATTACCGACGCCGAAACCGGCAAGGCGGTGCTGGATACCACGTATGAGCCTGTAACCGCACAGGCACAGGCGGAAGCTCTGCGGAATGAGGAGGGCGTATGGTACGTTCCCATGGGAACCGTTCGCCGTACCACTGCAGACATTGAGGAGGCTAAATCCGCCAATCCCACCGGTACGCTGCCTCATGCATTCTGCCTGGGCATTGAACAGCATCTCGACTCCGATCTGTCCGACGGCGACGATTCCTACTACTATGCAGATACGATTATGGGCAACAACGGTAAGCTGACCGTCAGCCCCGCCACCGGCATCGTGATCTCCAAGGTAGTGGACGATACCGTAACCAATGCAGATGCTGTCTTTACCTTTAACGTAGAGAGCAAGGACGTGACCGACGGCTTGTATCTTGCCATCTACGAGGCTGCAAACGGCAGTCAGGCACAGGGCATCGTAACCTTTACCGACGGCGTTTCCGACGATATTCTGCTGAAGGCGGGGCAGTCGGTCTACATCATCGGCCTTGCTGCAGGTGACTATACCGTTACCGAGGACGTTGCAGGCGATTACAAGATCAAGTCTATCAACGGCGAGGCTGTCGGTGATGCAACCGGCACCACTGTTACGGTAGCCGATAACGCACTTGTCGGCGTGGTCTTTGAAAACACCGTTAAGTCTAACGGCAACGTGATCCTGTCCAAGACCGTGGAGCACCCCTTCGGCAGCTCTTACGAGGTCCCCGCCAATCTGGTATTCGAATTTGAACTGACCATTACCGATGCTGCCGGCAATCCCAGAGCGGGCGCAACCTACCACACTGCAACCGGCTCTGTTATCGTGACCGATGGCAATGGCCGTGCGACCGTAAAGCTTCACGCCGGACAGTCTATCCGTATCAGCGATCTGAAGGAAACCGATATTGTTATCGCCCGTGAGGTCAATCTTCCCGAGGGCTTTACCGCAAAGGAAACGCTGCTGAGCGCAACCGTATCCTCTGATACCAACCGTGTGCTGGCGTTTGTCAACACCTACGAGCCCGAAAAGGTCGATCCCGTCAACGTGACCGTTACCGGAACCAAGGAGCTGGTTGGCCGTGTGTGGCTGGATAGCGACCGCTTCACCTTCGAACTGCAGCGCTACGATCCCACTGCTGCTGCCTGGAACAGAGTAGGCGAGGCACAGACCGTTACCAAGACGGATCCTGCGTTTGATTTCACCGCCGCATTTGGCAGTGAAAGCTATACCGAGATCGGCACCTATCATTACCGCATTGCAGAGGTATACGATGCCAACAACGCTATCGGCGGCGTGACATACGACCTTACCTATCGCTACATCAGCGTGAACGTGACCGATACCGATATGGACGGACAGCTGGAGATCGACAAGATCAGTTCTCCGGGACTTGTTACCGTTACCTATGACGACGAGGCCAACACCTGGGAGGCAGATACCTCCTTTACCAACCGTTATGCGCCCGCAGGCTCCGCAGGAATTACCGTTTCTATCCAAAAGGTCGTGGAAAGCCTGAACGGCGCAGAGATCTCCCTTGCAGGCTTCGAGTTCGGCTTGTTTGAGGGCGACAATCTCCTGGGTGACACCGTACTCACCGCAGCAGACGGTACTGCGCAGATCAAGCTGGTCTACAACGCACCCGATTGCGGCAATACCTACACTTACATTCTGCGTGAGATCCCCGGCGATATCCCGGGCATGACCTATACCGATACGGTCTATATAATCGAAGTGACCGTGGTGGATAATCTGGACGGCACTATCGGTGCAGTAGTCTATACCGCTAATGCGGATGCTACTGTTCCCGACAACGCCGGTGATGCGTATCACGCCACCTTTACCAACACCTACGATCTGACCAACGCTACCGTTACCATTGAGGGTAATAAGGTGCTCAGCGGCAGACCGCTGATCGTGGGCGGCTTTGCCTTTAATCTGTACAAGACCGATAATACCTTTGCCATTGACGGTCTGACTCCCGTCGATACCGTTGTCAATAAGTCGAACGGCACCTTCAGCTTTGCTCCGCTGACCTTCGATTCCGTAGGCACCTACTACTACGTGGTGACCGAATCCCAAGGAAGCCTTGGCGGCATTACCTATGATGATACCGTTTACCGTGTGACCGTTATGGTCAGTGATAACGGCGACGGCACGCTGGCTACCCGTACCATTATTACCAACGGCGACGGAACGACCGCTCCCATCGTGTTCGTGAACGTATACGATGCAGAGGATGCAGACGTTTCGCTCAGCGGCACCAAGACCCTCAGCGGCAGAGATCTGGCGGCAGGGGAATTCAGCTTCTCCCTGTACGAGACCGACTCCAGCTTCTCCATCTCGGGACTTTCCGCGATCGAGACTGTGCAAAACGGTGCTGACGGCAAATTTGGCTTTACAGATCTGACCTTTACTGCGGCAGGCACCTACTACTACGTGGTAGTAGAGGATAAGGGTAATCTGGGCGGCGTGGCGTACGACGCTACCGTATACCATATTACCGTTACCGTCACCGACGACGGTGCGGGCGCACTCCACGCTGCCGTTGCCATGACCAACGGTGCAGGCGTTGCGAAGAGTGCCATCGCATTTGCCAACGGCTACACTACCGAGGGAACCACCGTTACCCTGTCGGGCACCAAGACCCTTAGCGGCAGAGACCTGGCGGTTCGTGAATTCGCCTTCCTGCTGTATCAGACCGATTCTACCTATGCAGTAAGCGGCGATCCTATTCAGACCGTGCGCAATGCTGCTGACGGCAAGTTCAGCTTCACTGCGTTGTCCTTTGACCGTGAGGGCACCTACTACTACGTGGTGGCCGAGTCCAAGGGAACCCTTGGCGGCATCACCTATGACGATACCGTTTACCGTGTGACCGTAACCGTAACCGATAACGGTGTCGGTCGTCTGATCGCATCGGTTGCGGTAACCGACGCCCGCGGCGAGGATGCAGACATTGCATTCCGCAACGAATACGCTGCAGAGGATGCTACCGTCACTCTGTCGGGCACCAAGACCCTCAACGGTAGAGATCTTTCCGCCGGCGAGTTCAGCTTTGACCTGTATCAGACGGGAGCCACCTTCTCCATCTCCGGACTTTCTGCTCTGGAGACTGTAACGAATGGGGCAAACGGCAAGTTCAGCTTCTCCGCACTTCGCTTTGATCGGGTCGGCACCTATTACTACGTGGTCGCCGAGCGTGCAGGCAGCCTTGGCGGTGTGACCTACGACAGTGTCATCTATCGCGTGACCGTTACCGTGACCGATAACGGACACGGTCAGCTGGTAGCCGACGTTGCCATCGAAAACGAGAACGGCACCTCCGTTTCCGCCATCAGCTTTACCAACGTTTATTCCACTAATGATACAACCGCTTCTGTATCGGGCAATAAGGTGCTCAGCGGCAGACCTCTGAAGGCAGGCGAATTCTACTTCGATCTGTATCAGACCGCAGAAAGCTTCAGCATCACTGGTCTGACGGCTATCCAGACTAAGCAGAATACTGCAGGCGGTCACTTCATCTTTGATCCGATCTCCTTTACTGCGGCAGGCACCTACCACTTCGTGGTGGCTGAGCGCGCGGGCAATCTGGGCGGCGTGACCTACGACGGTGCAACCTTCCGTGTGACCGTTACCGTGACCGATAACGGCGCAGGCGAGCTGGTAGCCTCGGTAGCATACGCCGATGCATCCGGCAAGACCGTGGATGCCATTACCTTCCGCAACACCTATACCGCACGGCCTGCAACCGTATCTGTTTCCGGCAATAAGCTTCTGGGCGGCAGAGAGTTGAAGGATGCAGAGTTCACTTTTGGCCTCTATCAAACCGACGCAGGCTTCTCGGCAGCCAATGCGGTTTTGGTGGATCATGCGCAGAACGCAATGGACGGCACCTTCCGTTTTGACGCTGTCACTTATTCTGCCGCAGGCACCTATTACTACATCGTTGCAGAGGAAAAGGGTGATGTGGGCGGCGTGACCTACGATTCCACCGTTTACCACGTTACCGTTACCGTGACCGATAACGGCGCGGGCAGCCTGGTGGCTGTTACCTCTATTTCCAATGCGCAGGGAAGCGCAGTACAGAGCATCCGTTTCAACAACAGCTATACCGCAGAGCCCACCTCGATCCTCTTTGAGGGCATGAAGGTGCTGCTTGGCAAGAATATTGCCGCAAACGAGTTCTCCTTTGAGCTGTATCGCTACGCAGGTGGATTTGGAGGCACCAAGACCCTGCTGCAAACCGTGAAGAACGGCGAGGACGGTGCGTTTGTCTTCGCAGCCGAGTCGTTTGACAAGGCAGGCGTCTACTATTTCGAGATCGCAGAGAAGAAGGGCAATCTGGGCGGCGTGACCTACGACGGGAACTACTACCGCATCACCGTCACCGTTGAAGATGACGGCAAGGGTGCCCTGCGGGTGACCAAGCAGGTTGCAGTGGATGCCAACGGCACCACCGCCACCGCTATCACTTTCGTCAATGAGTATACCGCTAAACCCACCTATGCAGTCCTGTCGGGCACGAAGGTGCTGACCGGCAGAGATCTCGTGGCAGGCGAGTTCTACTTCGAGCTGTATCAGACCGGTGCAGATTTCGTTTCCGGCAAGGCTCTTTTGCAGACCAAGCAGAACGGCGCCGACGGCAAATTCGCCTTTGATTCGATCTCCTACGATGCCGCAGGCACTTACTACTACGTGATTTCCGAGAAAGCGGGAAGCCTGGGCGGCGTGACCTACGACGGTGCAACCTTCCGCGTTACCGTCACCGTCACCGACGACGGTATGGGGCAGCTGCACGCGGCAGTATCTGCGGTGAACGCACAGGGCACTGCAGTTGCGGCGATCCGCTTCAACAACCGTTATTCTACCGACAGCGCACAGACTGTGATCGGCGGTCATAAGACCCTGAACGGCAGAACGCTGTACGAATCCGAGTTTGAGTTCAACCTCTATTCCACCGGTGCGGGCTTTGCCATTAGCGGTGATCCGATCCAGATCACGCACAATACCGCAGACGGAAGCTTCGCTTTCCATCCCATCACCTATTCTGCGGCGGGTACCTACTACTACGTAGTGACCGAGACCAAGGGCGTTCTGGGCGGTGTCTCCTACGATGCGGCAGCCTATCGCATCACCGTGACCGTCAGAGATAACGGCGAGGGCAAGCTGGTTGCTACTCAGTCGGTGACCGACGTATCCGGCAATGCAGTATCGGCGATCACCTTCGAGAACAGCTATACCGCACAGCCCACCACCGCTATTCTGTCGGGCCTGAAGACCCTGAATGGCAGAGACCTTTCTGCAGGTGAGTTCTTCTTCCTGCTGTATCAGACCGACAACGGCTTTACCGTATCGGGCGACGCGCTGCAGATCAAATCCAACGCAGCGAACGGCGCATTTGCATTCGACGCACTCTCCTTTGATACGGTTGGCACCTACTATTTCCTGGTAGCGGAGCAGGCAGGCGAGCTGGGCGGCGTGACCTACGACTCCACCGTTTACCGTGTGGTTGTCACCGTGACCGATAACCTGCAGGGACAGCTGGTTGCAAGCGTCAAGATCACGCTGGCAGACGGCACCTCCCGTGACACCATTCGCTTCACCAACACCTATACCGCAAAATCCACCGAGGTAATCTTCACCGGTGAAAAGACCCTGATTGGCAGAGCACTTGCCGCAGGCGAGTTTGGCTTCGAGCTGTACGAAACCGGTCTGCACTTTGCTATCACCGGCGATCCCATCCGCACGCAGCAGAATGCAGCCGATGGCAGCTTCACCTTTGACGCAGTGACCTTTGCTTCTGCCGGCACCTACTATTTTGCAGTTGTGGAAAAGGCAGGCAAGCTGGGCGGTGTGACCTACGACGATGCGATCTATCACATTACCGTTACCGTCAGAGATAACGGCAAGGGTCAGCTGATCGCTTCCACCGCGATTACCGACGAAGCAGGCAATGCGGCAGAGTCTATCTCCTTCGTCAACGAGTATACCGCCGAGAGCACTACCGTTGACCTTTCGGGTAACAAGATCCTGACCGGCAGAGTGCTTCTCGCAGGTGAGTTCAGCTTTATGCTGTACGAGACCGACGAAAGCTTTGCGATCGACGGCTTGACCGCCATCGAGACCAAGCAGAACGGTGCAGACGGTGCATTCCGCTTCTCCGCTCTCAAATTTGACCGCGTAGGTACCTACTACTATGCAGTTGCCGAGCAGGCGGGCAAGCTGGGCGGCGTGACCTACGACTCCACTATTTACCGCATCACCGTTACCGTGACCGATAACGGAGAGGGCAAGCTGATCGCTTCCACCTCCATCTCCAATGGCAATACTGCTGTTGAGACGATCGGATTCACTAACCTGTACGCTCCCGACAGCGCAAGCCTGAACATTTCGGGCAATAAGGTGCTGGAGGGCAGACCGCTGAAGGCAGACGAGTTCACCTTTGCGCTGTATCAGACCGACGAGCACTTCACCGTGTCCGGCGATGCACTTCAGATCAAGCTGAATACTGCAGGCGGCAGTTTCGTGTTCGATGCGATCACCTATGATGTGGCAGGCATCTACTACTATGCGATCCTTGAGCAGGCAGGCGATTTGGGCGGCGTGACCTACGATTCCACCGTATATCACGTGACCGTTCGGGTTACCGATAATGGAAAGGGCGATCTGATCGCTGCGATCGAGAGCATTTCGAAGGACAACGAAACGGTTGAGTCGGTTACCTTCACCAACACTTATTCCACCGAGGGCACCGTGATCACGCTGGGCGGCACCAAGATCCTCGCGGGCAGAGCACTTGCCGCAGGCGAGTTCAGCTTCCGTCTCTTTGCTGCAAATGAGCAGTTTGAGACGGTAGGCGAGGCTGTTACCGCAACCAATGCGGCCGATGGCAGCTTTACCTTCGCAAACGTCGAGGTCGGATCCGCAGGCACCTACCGCTTCGTCATCACCGAGGTAGCAGGCGACCTGGAGCGCATTACCTACGATCCCACCGTATATCACGTGACCGTGACTGTAGAGGATGACGGAGCAGGCAGCCTGCAGGTTACCGATACCGTGATCACCAAGGCAGGCGGTACCGATGCTGTGTCGGCAGTAACGTTTGTCAACACTTACACTCCCAAGCCTGCCGATATTACGGTAGACCTGAACGTGGAGAAGACCATGGAGAATCTGGGCAACGTAACGATGTCTCCCGAGGGCTTTGAGTTCCTGCTGCAGAACGCTGCAGGCGGCGATCCCATCTCGGTGATCACCGATGCAATGGGTCACGCTTCGATCACGCTGACCTTCTCTGAGGATGACATCGGTAAGACCTATACCTATTTGCTGTCCGAGGTCAAGGGCAATATCGAGTACATGACCTACAGCGACGCAGTTTATACCATCACCGTCACCGTGTCTCTGGATGAGATCACCAATACGCTGGTGGCAGAGCTTGCCGTGAACGGCGCAGATACCGATGCAGTAGTTGCAGAGTTCGTAAACACCTACGATTACGAAGAGGTTCCCCAGACCGGAGACAGCTTGATGCTGTGGATGGGCCTTGTGGCGATCAGCTGCGGTGCGATCCTGACCATGGGTGTACGCCGCAGAAGAAAGCTTCGTGCAGAGGACTAAGCTGCCCGGATAGAGCAGGCTGACCACCTCCAATAATACCAATACCCGACGAGCAATCGTCGGGTATTTTTTGGAATATGGCGAATAAAATTAACAATTTTCTGTTGAAACGTCTGTCAAATAGGAGTATAATGTTTTTTATAAATAAAAAGGAGGCGAAACGAATGGAATTTGAATCTGCGGCGAAAGCGGCGGCCCGTTTGGGCGTAACGGTTCGCGCGGTCCAGAAGTGGGCGAAAAGCGGAAAGCTGCCCGGTGCAAAGCAGATCGGCCGTTCGTGGCTGATTCCTGCCGATGCGCTGGTTTCCGATCCGCCTCATGCAACTGAGGCTGTACAGTCGGAAATCATGCTAATCGAAGCTTCTGTCCAACATAGCTGTGATTTATTTCCGCTCTTGAACACGTCGTTTGCACCCGGTCATGCGTACGACGCAGTGTTGACGATCGGGGATGAGGACGAGCGCGCCATCGCAAGAGGCGAGTATTATTATTTCACCGGACAGGTGGAGCTTGCCTCCAAAGAGGCGGAGCTCTATCTGGAGCATAGCGATGCCGGTCTGGCGCTTTCGGCCAATCTGATGCACGCGTTTTCGAACCTGAGCATGGGAAAGCTTGCACAGGTCAGAGACGGAATTGCCCGCATTCACGGGCGGACGGCTGCTTTGCTGGCGACAGAGACCGATCCATTGTGCCGAGCCAATGCGATCCTTCTTCGCACGGCGGCGGATGTTTTGCTTCGGGTGCCCAATGCAAACACGGTAGAACTGGCACGGGTCATATCCGTTCTACCCAAGGGCTCTCAGCTGTTTGGCTGTTACGTTTTGTCCTATGCGGCGTATCAACGAGACGAGTACGATTATTCCCGCGGTGTGATCGATCTGGCGCTTGCGCTGGGCGGAGACGATTATCCGCTGGCAGCCAATTATTTGCGAACGATGCTGTGCATTGACTTCATGTGTCAGCGGCGGACGGAGGAGGCAAAGCAATGCTTCCAAAAGCTCTGGTCGCTGGTAGAGCCGGACGGTGGCTTCGAGGTGCTCGGAGAGCATCATCTTCTGATGATGGGTCTTCCCGAGATCTGCTTGAAGCGACAAAATCCCGAGCGATATAAGGAACTGATCGCTATCACCAAGCGATTCGGTATTTCCTGGCAGAAGTCGCGCCCCGATCAGTTGCAGGCAAACGGTCTGACCCTGATGGAACACACCATCGCATCGCTCTACAGCCGAGGCTGGGCGGTGAAGGAGATTGCCCTCCATATGGATATTTCGGAGCGAATGATCAAGCATCACATTGCGATGATCTACGAAAAGCTCTGTATCGGAAACCGTACCGAGCTGACAAAATATATGTTAGGATAAACTCCACAAAAAAGAACGGCAACGTTCTTTTTTGATTTGTGAGAAAAATCACGAAAAAATTTTCCAAAACCTATTGACAAAAGGGAACGGATGCTATATAATAAGTACGGTTAGTGAATGCTAACCGACATCATGATGCAAGCGGAGGTTGTTATGACGCTGAAAGATGCCGTTCCCGGAACCGAATACGTCATCCGTCAGATCGACACCGACGACGAAGAGCTGAACGCATTCCTGTTCTCTCTGGGCTGTTACAGCGGAGAGACCATCACCGTAGTATCTCAAAAGAAAAACAGTTGCGTGGTTTCTATCAAAGACGCGCGCTATAACATTGATAAGCAGCTCGCCGAGGCGATCCTGATCTGAATAAAGAACGATCTGCGGATTGTTTTTTATTTCTCAATTGGTTAGCCAAAACTAACCGCGTGATTCAGTTAATCATTCGAAAGAATTCATTATAAAGTTTACATAACTCAGGAGGAATCCCTATGAGAATCGCTCTGACCGGTAATCCCAACTCCGGTAAGACTACGATGTACAATGCTCTGACCGGCAGAAACGAAAAGGTCGGTAACTGGGCAGGTGTTACCGTAGACAAGAAAGAACACCCCATCAAAAAGTCGTACTACGCAGGTGAGATGCAGCTCGTCGCTGTGGATCTGCCCGGTGCATACTCCATGTCCCCCTTCACCAGCGAAGAGAGCATCACCAGCTCCTATGTGAAGCGTGAAAATCCCGATGTGATCATCAACATCGTGGACGCTACTAATCTGAGCCGAAGCCTGTTCTTCACTACGCAGCTGCTGGAGCTGGGCGTACCGATGGTGATTGCGCTGAACAAGAGTGATATTAACGACAAGAAGGAAACGATCATTGATGCCGAGGCACTGAGCAAAAAGCTGGGCTGCCCGGTTGTCAACACCGTGTCTACCTCCGCGGACGGGCTGAAAGCTTTGATCGAAACCGCCGTAAAGCAGGCGGGTGCTACCCAAAAGGCTCCCTATCAGCAGGAAGTAGTGGACTTGAACGACAAAGCGGCCGTGGAAGCGGCAGACCGCAAGCGGTTTGCTTTCGTGAACAAGATCGTTAAGGACGTTGAGTCCCGCAAGGTGCTGACTAAGGATATAAACGTAGGTGACAAGATCGACGCAGTTCTCACCAATAAGTGGCTGGGTATTCCGATCTTTGCGGTCGTGATGTTCCTGGTATTCGAGATCTCTCAGAACTGGCTGGGCGCTTGGCTTGCCGAGGGCGTTGAGGTTGGCGGCGTTGCGATCCCCGGTCTGGTTACGCTGATCGAATGGTTCGGCGAATGGGTTGGCGGTCTGATGGAGGGCGCAAATCCCTTCCTGCAGACGATCGTTATAGACGGTATCATTGGCGGTGTGGGCGCGGTTATTGGCTTCCTGCCCTTGGTCATGGTTATGTACTTCCTGCTGGCCCTTCTGGAGGACTGCGGCTATATGTCCCGCGTTGCAGTCATTCTCGATCCCATCTTCAAGAAGGTGGGTCTGTCCGGTAAGTCGGTTATCCCCTTCGTTATCGGCACCGGCTGCGCGATCCCCGGTATCATGGCTTGCCGTACCATCCGAAACGAGCGGGAGCGCAGAGCAACCGCTATGCTGACTCCCTTTATGCCCTGCGGCGCAAAGATCCCCGTGATCGCACTCTTTGCGGGTCTGTTCTTCCCCGAATCTTCCTGGGTATCGCCCTTGATGTACTTCGCAGGCATCCTGCTGATCTTCCTCGGCGCACTGCTGATCAAGTGGATCTCCGGCTATAAGTACAGAAAGTCCTTCTTTATCATCGAACTGCCCGATTATAAGCTGCCTTCCCTGTGGGGCGCATTCAAATCCATGTGTGCGCGCGGTTGGTCTTACATCGTAAAGGCAGGCACGATCATCCTGCTGTGTAATGCAGTGGTGACCATTATGCTGAACTTCTCCTGGAGTCTGCAGATGGTGGACGATCCTACACAGTCCATCCTCCACGACATCGCTACGCCCTTTGCCGTAGTGCTGATCCCTCTGGGATTTGGTATGTGGCAGCTGGCGGCAGCAGCTGTCACCGGCTTCATCGCCAAGGAGGAGGTCGTTGGTACGCTGGGCGCCGTATTCGCCGCGCTGGCTATCAACGAGGACTTCGAGCTGCTCCAGAGCGGTAACGGCGAGGCGGTTCTGGGCATCACCGCGGCAGCAGGGCTTGCATATTTGATGTTCAACCTGTTCACTCCCCCTTGCTTTGCGGCAATCGGCGCGATGAATTCCGAGATCAAGAGCAAAAAGTGGCTGTTTGCAGGCATCGGACTGCAGTTTGCGACGGCATACGTTCTGTCCTTCTTCGTCTACCAGATCGGTACGCTGATCACCACCTCTGCGCCGGGCACCGGCTTTATCCCCGGTCTGATCGCAGTAGCTGCCATCATCGCGGTCGTCGTCTTCCTGGGCTTCCGATCCAATCTGAAGGCTAAGAAAGAATTTGCAGGCAAGTAATTGCCAACCTATACCGATCTGAAGGGGAGTGATGTCAATGCTGATCGATATGATTGTTTCTGTCATTCTTGCGGCGATCATCGGCGGTGCCATCACTTACATCGTGCTGTCTAAAAAGCGGGGAGAGACCTGCGTGGGCTGTCCCTATGCCAAGGAATGCGCCAAGCGCAAATGCGGCGGATGTGGCACCGGCACTGTCGATCCTGCTTTTACTCAAGCAAAGGCAGATCGCAGACAGGATCAAATCAAATAATCCAAAGGGATGCGCGCCTTACCGCACGCATCCCTTTTTTGAAATACGGGAGGATATATGCAAAACTATATCATTGCAGGCATCGTGCTCCTGCTGATTGCCGTCGGAATTTACTCTACGGTGAAGCATTTTCGGGGAAAAGGTGCCTGTTGCGGCGGAGGAGAGTATCGGCCGCAGCGAAAAAAGCTGAACCATATCACTCATACGAAAACCTTTTGCGTAGAGGGGATGCATTGTCAGCGGTGCGTTGTCCGTGTGGAGGAGGTAGTGGGGGATATTCACGGCGTGGCGGGCAAGGTGGATCTGAAAAAAGGCTTGCTCACCGTCTCTTATGCCGAAGAGGTGGAGGACGAGGTGATCCTCACCCGCCTGCAACGAGCGGGGTATCCCACGACGAGGGCTGAATAACTTGCGTTTACTGCAGAAATATGATATAATGAAGTCCCACCGAGGGGAGCGCGCTGTCTCCCTCTTGGCGGGACTGTGTTTTTACCAAAATATTGACTTTTTTCAAATATCGTGTCCGAAATGGGCGATCTCATACGCTTATATAGATGAGATCTCAAGGAGGTGACAAATATGGCAAGCATCAAACAAATGATCACGGATCGAGAGGGCGACCGAGCACTTCGTCGGCTGGCGTCGGGAGACCGTTCTGCACTGGGAAACATCTACGATCTCTACGGTCGGCTGATCCTGTCGGTAGCGTATACCATTGTGGAAAACACCGCCGATGCAGAGGACGTCCTGCAGGATACCATGATCGAACTTGCCCGTTACGCTTCCCGGTATGGGTCGGGAAGCAGCCCGCGGGCGTATATCCTCACCATTACACGACACATTGCCATTGACAATCTGCGCAGGCGAAAGCCCCAAGCCTCGCTGGAAGAAGCAGGCGACCGATCCTCGGACGACGGGCTGCTGGAAGCGGTGGAGGTGCTGGATCTTTTGCGTACCCTATCCGAAGAGGAGCGGCAGACGGTGACCCTCCATCTCTACGGTGGGCTTTCCCACAAAGAGGTAGCGAAGACGCTGGGGATCACTACCGCAGCGGCGGAGAAGAAGTACCGCAGAGCATTGGCAAAGCTCAGACAGCAATACGAATGCTGAAGGAGGAAATGAAATGAAAAAGCGTAATATTATCAAAACAATGCAGAAGCTGGATTCGCTCTCTCTCCCCGAGAAGGAGAGGATTTTGGCAAACTGTGCTGCAGCAGCCCCGCAAACAACCCCTGAACCGCGCGCAACTCCAAAAACTCGCAGATTCAGCCCCCGCAAGATAGCGGTATTGGCCATGGCCGCACTGCTGTTGGTCGCCGGCGGCGTTACCGTAGTAGCGCAAGAAGCCAAGGCGTACAATGAAGCAATCGACTTTTTTGAAGAGTACAATCTCTCAGCCGAGGGCTTTACTCGCAGTGAAGTGAAGAAGATCTACAAGGACATTATTACCGAAAGCTTCACCTATGAAAAGACCGAGGAAGCACTGGCAAACAGCTTTGAAGGCTACGAGATCCAGGCAAAACCCTTGGATTCCGAAGGCTTGAAGCGCGTATGGATGGTATGCCGCTGGTTGGGAGCCGGTGGCCGCACTCAAATGTCCGAGGTTGATGGGTACGAGTACGTTGTACTGGAAAGAGAAGACGATACGAACGGATTGCAGCAGCTGAAGGATGGTGCCGTACAGTGGAGCATTTATCCGGAGGAAATCAATTGTTCCGATATTGCCCCCATCGGCGATAAGGTTGCCGTTTGCGGACGCCTGCCGGATGATCCGGAGTATACTGTACGACTTGCGTTGTTCAATGAGGACTCCACTCTGGCGTGGGTGAAGCAGTATTCTCGTCCCTTTGGCTTTGGAAACGTTCGGTATCCGTTGTATTGCACGGATGATACCATTACCGTGATCGAACGGGATTTTGACCACTCGATGTGGATCCTAACCTTGGACTTGGATGGCAATATCGTCGAAGAAGAAAGGGTGTACCGTAGTTCCGGCTTTGCCGACTTTGAAGCGGTTGTGCGAATCGGAGAGGACTACCTGTTTGATACCGGTGATAAGCTGCTTCGGCAGAAGGGCAATCAACTGGAGGTGCTCGAACAATTCGGCAACGATGATTGGGAGTATCACTTCGACGGTATGGTGGAGTTTAACGGTCTGGTCTATCTCACCGGTACCAGGATGCCCAAGCATCACAACCGATCTGAAGGAGATGCGTACGATCGATTTATCGAGGAGCATGGGAAAGACGGACTTACGGATGAAGAGGTTTCGCAGTTCTATAGGGAGAATCACACCGCTATGCTGATGATCTGTGATCCCGAGACGGGCGAACCCAAGAGCTTCTATACCGTCCCCGGGGCATCCGGCGGCAAGCTGACCGTTGGCGGCGGCAGACTGAATTGGGAGGTCGATCGGTACACCGAAATCGAGAGCATATACAGCGAAAGCTACTATCTGTCTTCCGGCAATTTGGCAAAAATCAGCGCCGACCAATGGCAGTACGTGTTCTCTCTCTACGGTCAGATCGTTGGAGAAAAGGATACCGGCAGATCAACCGTATTCGAAAATTAATTCACACAAAAACGGAGGCGAAAGCCTCCGTTTTTTGGAATTTGACGGAATGATTGCAATCTGGTATACTGTATTCGGGAGAGTGCTTTTCTCAAAGATGTTGCAAAAATTTTTCAATCAACCGTGTCCGAAATCGGGGTTCTCAATTGTATTAATAAGTGAGATCTCAAAGAGGTGAGAAAGTGAATTCATTCAAGCAAGCACGCATTGACAAACAAGCGGATAAAGCGCTCTGTAATCTGTCGCAGGGAGACATGAGCGGGCTGTCGGCGATCTACGATTTGTACGGACGGCTCATCCTGTCGGTAGCATATATCATTGTAGGCAATTTCACGGATGCTGAGGACGTGTTGCAGGACGTAATGCTCCTGCTGGCAAGATATGCCAAGCGATACAAAGCGGGGAACAGCCCACGCGCCTACGTGATGTCTATCACCCGTCATACTGCCATCAATCTGATCAAAAAACGGAAAACCGAGCTGTCTACCGATGAGATCGGTGATATTCCGGCACGCGACGGGAAGCTTGCTTCGGTAGAGGTGCAGGATCTTCTTGCACAGCTGACCGAGGAGGAGCGGCAGATCGTCACGCTGCATATATACGCAGGACTTTCTCACCGTCAGGTGGCAAAGATGCTGGAGATCAGTACATCCGCTGCCGAGAAAAAGTATCAGCGTGCGCTGAAAAAGCTTAAAAAGCATTATGAATCCTGAAAGGAGGAACAAAGATGAAAAAGAAGATTGACAACATTTTACACCAACTGGACAGCTATCCTTTGCCCGATAAAGCGAAGATTCTGGCCGCATCTCCCATAGTGCCTGCCGAGACCGAGGAGCACCGCAAGCTCCTCACCCCCGTCAGACGGCGGTTGGGGCCTGCCAAGCTGGCAGCATTGGCTATGGCCGCACTGCTGCTGGTTGCCGGCGGTGTGACAGTGGTTGCGGAAGAAGCGAAGGCATATGGCGAAGCGATCGACTTTTTTGAGGAATACAATCTCTCTGCCGAAGGATTTTCCCGTAGTGAGATCAAGAAGATCTATCGGGATATCGTGTCCGAAAGCTTCACCTATGAAAAAACCGAGGAAGCACTGGCCAGCGGTCTGGAGGGATATGAAATCCAGGCGAAGCCCCTGGATTCCGACGGGCTAAAACGCCTGTGGATGGTAGGGTACGTCTGGGGCGTTGAAGATCAACAGCAGAGTGGTGAAGCGGGTGTTGAGTATGGCTTTGTGCAGGTGTATAATCCGCAAACGCGCGAACACTACGGACAGCTCTTCAAGATAAAGGGGGATCAGCAGATCTGGTGCAAACGGCTGGACGATCTCTATATCTATGATGCGCGCGCCGTAGGCGACAAGATAATGGTCGCAGGAAACCTCCTTGAAAAAGGCGTAGCTACTCAAACCGTGCGGGTTTGTTTGCTGGACTCCGAGTCTGACGTGATTTGGCAAAAGGATTATAATAGCAGGATGCATCAGCCCGGCGTCAACTATATCCTCTATGATGAAGGCAACTGCACCCTGTTCACTGCCTCTAACGATCGTATGTGGATTCTCACCATTGATATGGAGGGCAATCTTGTGAGTGAGCGGTATGCGGAATACGATGCCAGAGGCGAATGGATTAAGAAGGTGGTTCCCATGGGCGACGGATATCTCATGCTCAAGGGAGATCGGCTGATGCAAGAGAAGGATGGCAAGGTGCAGAGCACCGTCACCTTTGGAAGCGGCGATGATTATTATGAAATCACCGACATGGTCGAGTTCAACGGTCTGGTCTATCTGAGCGGCAGAATCGTTCCCTCGATCCACTACGAGTCCGGCAAGTGGTCGAAGGGGCTGTACGGTCTTTATCAAGAGCAGTTTGGCGAAAAAACACCTTCTGCGGAAGAGCAGCTGCAGTTTATGAAGGATCATCACACGGCAGTGCTGCTGGTTTGCGATCCCGACAGCGGAGAGCCGCAGCGGTTCTATACCATTCCCGGTGCCTCCGGCAGTCAGCTGTCGGTAAAAGGCAAGCAGCTGGATTGGCTGGTCAACCGATATGTGGGCGCAGAAATGAATGCCAATGAAACCTATTATATTTCCACCGGTTATCTTGCAACGATCAAGGCGGATATTTGGCGGTATGCGTTTAACCCCTACGGTCAGGTGGTTGGCGAAAAGGATACCGGCAGCTCGATTGAATTTGAAGGATGACCCAAACCAAAACGGAGGCGTAAGCCTCCGTTTTGTTGCTTGATATTACGTTTTCCACTTGTTGACCAGAAAACCGGTGATCAGCAGCCCGGGAAGGATCACAAATTGGCTGAGGACAACAGTATTGAATAAGGAATCGGGAATCAGGGATCTGTCCGGTAACACTTCCCAGATTATACCGCAGGTTCCGCCGACGATGGTCAAGATCAATAAGGTGTAAAACAGTATGGATGCGATTTTGAGCTTCATCTTTGAGGCTTGTTGTGTCGTGGCGTTACATCCACTCGTCGGTGAAATACGCGTTGGTATTCGCCGGTTTGCCTGCCTCGTCAATGACGGTCAGTCGGAAATACTGATCCTCGGGGCGCACACGGAAGGCGGCCTCGGTGATCGTCTCGCCCGGATTGGCTCTGGCAAATGCGGTTCGTCTGACGCCGGTGTTCATGAAAATCTCTCTTGCGGGGGAGCACTTGATGTGCACCATATCTCCCTCCAGCCACAGCTCCTCGATGGCAGGGCCTTGGGAGGCGTAGAACTGTCCCTTTAAGAGCGCATCGGTGATGGCGGTGTATTCCAGCTTGTCTGCTTTGATCATGGTAAAGCCGCCGCAGGAATCATTGTTGCGGTTGTGGTTGTCATCGGTAGCGGTACAAAAGATCCGCTTGCCCGCGCGGAGCAGGGAATCGTAGATCTGGGGAACGTAGTCCTCGTAGCCAACGCAGGTGCAGCCGTAGTTGCAGATCTCCATGGCGTGCATTCCGTTGTAGCCCACGTAGTCGGGATACTCCTCCATAGACCAGCTGGGATGGTTGTAGGTGACAAAGAAGCCTGCGTCCCGTCCCTTTTGCATCATATCCGAGATGCCCTCGTGGGTGTAGGAGCGCACGTAATCGGGGAGCGACTCGTCGAACTTCGCCTGCTCGCGATATCCTACGGCTCTGCCGAAGAGATAACGCTCACGGTGCCAGCAAACCTGCTCCGTCGTGTCGGGGGAGAGAGCGATCAGGCACATATGGCAGGTTTTGGCGTAAGGCGCACCCTCGGGACGGGGCTGATCCACCTCCATCTCGTAGCCCACCAGGGCGAGGAAGTGCTCGTCGGAAAGATCGTGGTGAGGGATCATCACGTCGTGGTCGGTGTAGGCGATGATGGAGTAGCCGTTTTGGG
>JAFTKV010000002.1 GCA_017453085.1 Clostridia bacterium | reverse complement strand
GTGTGGTGGGGTAAGTGCGGCGATAGGTTCGTTGATACACAAAGCCATCGGCCGGGACGTCGAGGGCACCGTCCCCTACAAGTAAGAGTGGGTAATTCTCTGCGCTCCCTTCACCCAATTTTCACAGAAAAATCACGTTTCATCACAAAGAGCCACAAGCATTTTTCAAAATGATAGGTTATACTAATCGCACAAACCGAGAAAAGGACTGTTTCTATGCGATTATTTCACGAAAAATTGATCCTCTGCCTGCTGATGGCGGCGACCGTCGCTCTTCCGCTGGCAGGCTGTAAAAAGCAAACCGATCCTGCGGTCACTACTCCCGTGGTGACCTTTGCTACCGACGAAAACGGTCAGCCGCAGCTCACCGATCCCTCTACCCAAGCGGCTGCGTCTATCACGGCGGAGTTTTCCAATTTCGATCTCACCGACACCTACGAAACCGTGACCGCCAAGATCGTCTGCTCCGGCAAGACGGCTACCATCGAGGGGGACGGCGCAAAGCAAAGCGGCGATCTGCTGGAGATCACCGCAGGGGGCAGCTATCTGCTGTCGGGCGACTATAGCGGTCAGATCGTGGTGAATACTCCCGACACCGATAAGGTTCAGCTGGTGCTGGCAGGACTTTCCGTCACCTATTCGGCCGGCTCGCCCATCCTTTGCGAGAGTGCCGACAAGGTTGCCATTACCCTTGCCAAGGGGACGAAAAACACCGTCACCGATAACGGCAGCGGTTATATTGACGTCGAGGATGGCGAAGAAGATCCTAATACGAGAACGGCAGGTGCCATCCACGCAAAATGTGCGCTGACGATCAACGGCAGCGGATCGCTCACCGTGAAGGCAAGCTATCACAACGGCATCCACACCAAGAAGACCCTGAAGCTGATTGGAGGCACCGTCTCGGTAGAGGCGGCCGACGATGGCTTCAAGGGCAAGAACGCCGTGGCCATTCGCGGCGGCCATCTCACCGTTATCTCCGGCGAGGACGGCATCCAGTGCAGCGAGGAGACGAACACCGCGCACGGCTATATCTGGATTGAGGGCGGAACGGTGAATATCACCGCCCAAGGGGACGGCATCGACGCTTCCCTCTACCTCATTCAGAAGGGCGGCGAGGTGACCATCAACGCCATCGGTACAGATCGGAAGGAGGGCTCGTCCTCCTCCGGCAACATGGGTGGCGGTATGCGCCCCGGCATGGGCGGCTCTGCCGACGGCTACGAGACCAACTCCGACGGCTACTACAAAATTGATTCCAAGGGCGTGAAGGCGGGCGCATCCATTGCCCTTTCCGGCGGCAAGATGACCGTGAACTCCACCGGTCACGCCGTAAAATCCTCGGGCACGATTTCCATCGGCGGTGATGTGAATCTGACCGTCAAAGCCTACTGCGAGGCGTACCGCGCCAACAGCAAGGGCATCTCCGCCGATTCCGATCTGCTGATTGCGGGCGGCGATACCACCATCGAATACAGCTACGAGGGCGTTGAGTCCTCGGGCGGCACCATCTACGTCACGGGCGGATCGGTTCGGGTGGAATACTCCGTGGACGACGGCTTCAACGCCAGCGCGGGCGGCTCTATGATGGGCGGCCCGGGCGGCGGCATGATGCCTCCCGGAATGGGCGGCGATCCTGAGGCGGGCGAATCTGCGGACACCGCTGGCGGCATCGTCTTCAGCGGCGGCTACACCTTTGTGAACGCCTTCGGCGACGGTCTGGATTCCAACCAAAATCTTACCGTCAGCGGCGGTATAGTGATCGTGGCAGGCCCCTCCAACGGCGGCAACGGCGCGCTGGACTGCGGCGACAACAACAATCACGTTTCGGTCACCGGCGGCATTTTGGTTGCCTACGGTGCATCGGGAATGGCAGAAGCCCCCGACGCTGCGGTAACGACCCAGTACACGCTCGCCCACAATGCGGGGCTGTCGGCAGGCGATCTGCTCACCGTGGTTGATACGGACGGCCAGCCCGTGATCGCCATCCGCATTGCCGACGGCAACGTGGGACAGCACGTGGTCATCTCCTGCCCTGCCTTTGTAAAGGACGGCGAGTACACGCTCCTCACAGGCGGCAGCGTGGAGGGGGAGCTCACCGACGGATTGTACGCTTCCCCTGTCTCCCACAGCGGCGGCAACGAGATTGCTACTCTCACCCTTTCCTCTACCGTCACCGGCTCCTCCGGCGGTATGGGCGGCCCCGGCGGTAACGGCGGTGGCGGTCGTCCCGGCAGGTGGTAATGCCGATTTCAAACACAAACTCCAAAGACTCCCTGCCTAAGGGAGTCTTTTGGATGTGGCGGTGCAATCGTTCGGTAGGCGCATCTCCATTCCGCACAAATATTTCTCGAAAACACGCCTACTTTCGTCGGTTGTTCCATTGACTTTCCTATCGGCGAGTGCTATAATACGCTTTGGTTTGAAAACCGCTTTTCCACATCTTTTTGATGCGATCATTTTGAAAGAAGGCGTTATTATGTCTACCGCAACGATTTTTATCAGTTTATCGGTTGCTATCCTCGCGGGACTTCTCCTCTCCCGCCTTGCCAAGCTCGTCAATCTCCCCGCCGTTACCGCTTATCTGGTGGCGGGTATTCTCATCGGCCCCTTCCTGTTGGGTAATCTCGGTCTGGACGGTCTGGGCTTTACCTCTCTTCATCAGGTAGAGAGCTTCTCCATCATCTGCGATCTGGCGCTGGGCTTTATCGCCTTCGAGATCGGCAATGAATTCCGTCTGTCACAGCTCAGACAGATCGGCAAGCAGGCCACCGTCATCGGCATTCTGCAGGCCGTGGTCACCACCCTCTTGGTGGACGCCGTGCTCATCGGTCTTCACTTCGCCATGCCCAACATCCTTCCTCTCCCCGTTGCCATCACGCTGGGTGCCGTTGCGGCGGCAACCGCTCCCGCAGCGACCTTGATGGTCGTCAAGCAGTACAAGGCCAAGGGCCCTCTGACCACCATCCTGCTACCCATCGTCGCTCTGGATGATGCAGTAGGTCTGGTGCTGTTTGCCATCTCCTTTGGCGTGGCAAGATCCCTGGGTGCCGGCGAGGTCAGCGTGCTGTCGGTAGTGCTGGAGCCTATCATTGAGGTAGTGCTTTCCATCGCGCTGGGTGCTGTCATGGGCTTTGTCTTCAACTTTATAGAGCGATTCTTCCACTCCCGATCCAAGCGTCTGGCCGTTTCGGTTGGATTCGTACTGGTGACCGTGGGCATTTCCTCCATGACCTTCACCGTAGGCGGCATTCACATCGCCTTCTCTTCTCTGCTCTCCTGCATGATGCTGGGCACGGTCTTCTGCAACGTCTGCGACTTCTCCGCCGAGCTGATGGATCGAATCGACCGCTGGACCGCTCCCTTGTTCATCCTCTTCTTCGTTCTCAGCGGCGCAGAACTGAATCTGGGCGTATTCACCCAGTGGACCATCGTTGCCATCGGCGTGGTCTACATCCTCGCTCGATCGGTTGGCAAGTACTTCGGTGCGTTCAGCAGTGCCAAGATGACCAAATGCTCTCCCAACATCGTGAAGTATCTGGGTATCACCCTGCTCCCACAGGCAGGCGTTGCGCTGGGTATGGCCGGTAAAGCCTCGAATGCCGACACCGGAATCCCCGGCGGCGATCTGGTACTGAACATCACCCTGTTTGCGATTCTGGTCTACGAGATCGTGGGTCCCTTCCTGACCAAGATCTCCCTGACCAAGGCAGGCGAGATCACTCCCGAGGGCAAGGTCAGCGCCCGTCACGAGCACGCCAAGAAAATGGCGGCGGAAAAGCTGGAAAAATATCAGTAAACACACAACCTCCCATAGCGCAGACGCGCTGTGGGAGGTTGTAGCTTTTGTACGGCGTTCATCACGATCCGATAATTGCTTTGTGAATGAGCAAATATTCGTAGATCATTCGCAGATTAAACCGGTGGGGCTGGGTAATCAATCGGCTAAGCTCGCGTTCCAGATCGTCCGGATCGTAATTATAATCCTTGTAGGCATTATAATACAGTCCCCAGGGTTGTCCCTTCATCAATAACTTGCGATAGGTGGGAAACGCGGTATCCGTCCAAATGATCACGCTTTCATAATACCGCTGCAGCGGCCGTGAATTTGCATCGTATTGGTGTAGCTCCATATATTGTTCGACAGTAATTCCCTGTGCGTCTGCAATCCAGGTCAGAGCCGTTTCCAGATAATCCTGCTCCTCCACCTCGCCAAACATATATATGCCCCCGATCAAAGAAGCAAAGCAATTCTCCTTGCAGAAATAATCCTTCGCATCCTCTACCCAAGGTCCGGCATACAGAATGTTGCGCAATTCTTGTGCGTTCAGTTTTCTTTTCATAATTTCACCTTCTTGTATACTATTATACCAATTATATAGTCATTTGTCAATACAAAATCACACAAATTATAACATAACAGATGTTCTGTTTGTAACCTCACATAAATTCTAATATAGTAACACAAAATATGTTGCTGTATAATGTTAAAAAACAGTCGAGGTGTGATTATGAGCGATAAAGTGTCTAACGATAAATTGGTTTTGACCAAGAAATTCAAAGGCGAAGACGGTCATAAGACTTTTTCCATCCGCGTGAAAGACGAAATGGTTGAAAGATTGGACAAGTTGGCTGCCAAGACCAATCGTTCCCGCAACGATCTGATCAACGTCCTGCTGGATTTCGCGCTGGATCATAGCGAGGTAGAATAAGTACAAGAAGGGGTTTGCGATTGCGCCAACCGCTTCACCGCGCGAGCCGATCGCTTCCGCCTGCGGCGGACGGGACGTCGAGGACGCCGTCCCCTACCGATGGGTCGGAATACGCACGCCCCATCGGGAAATGTAGAGATGGCGTGCCCCTTTCTGCCTCATAAGTCCTCGGTAGGAAGGATACGGCTTGCACTCGTATCCCATCGGGGAATGCGGAAATGCCCCGTACCGCAGAAAAACGATCAACAAAAACGGGGAATGTGGGAGCGGCGTGTCCCTTTCTGCCTCATAAGCCCTCGGTAGGAAGGATACGGCTGGCACTCGTATCCCATCGGGGAATGCGGAAATGCCCCGTACCGCAGAAAGGCGATCAACAAAAAAACCGAACCCGTGTGGGTTCGGTTTTTTGGGTTTGAGTTAAAATTACTTAACTTCAACTTCTGCGCCTGCAGCCTTGAGAGCCTCAGCAACCTTGTCAGCCTCGTCCTTGGAAACGCCTTCCTTGATTGCCTTGGGAGCGCCCTCAACCAGGTCCTTAGCGTCCTTCAGGCCCAGACCGGTCAGCTCACGAACAGCCTTGATAACGTTCAGCTTGGAAGCGCCAGCGCCCTTCAGGATAACGTCGAACTCGGTCTTTTCTTCTACGGGAGCAGCCTCACCTGCGGGAGCGCCTGCAACTGCAACAGCAGTAGCGGATACGCCGAACTCTTCTTCCAGAGCCTTAACCAGCTCAGCCATCTCCAGGATGGTCAGGGACTTAATTTCTTCAAACAGGGCAGTAATCTTTTCGGATGCCATTTTTCTTTCCTCCAAATAAATAAGATTTGTGTTGCGATTTTGCAACTATGCGGTCAGTGCCGCGAAATATGTGGCGGAGCAGTATCGGTTGATCTTTTCTCCGCAGTAGATGGTAGCGACGGCTACCGGGTGGCTACCAAATTGGTATAGCCGGGAGCAGAACTTGTTCTGCGGTGCTGCTTATTCTGCAGCGGGAGCCTCCTCTGCGGGGCCGTTTTCCTTGTCGATGATCGCCTGCAGGACCATAGCCAGCTTGCTCACGGGGCTCATCATGCCGCCGAGAATCTTGCCAACCAGCACGGGCTTTGCGGGGATTGCAGCCAGCTCGTTTACGCCTGCTGCGTCCAGGACGCCGCCGTCAACGAAGCCACACTTGATCTCGAAAGTGGGGATCTTGTCTGCGTACTCCTTCATGATCTTAGCAGCTGCTACCTCGTCCTGATTGGACAGAGCGATAGCGGACATGCCTTCCAGGTAAGACTTTACGTCGTAACCTGCGTTGCTGCAAGCCATACCGGTCAGAGTGTTCTTGTAAACCTTGTACTCTACACCTGCTTCACGGAGAGCCTTACGGAGTGCGGTATCGTTCTCAACGGTAATACCCTGATAGTTTACGATAACGCCTGCCTTAGCAGCCTTGATCTTGTCGGTCAGTTCAGCAACGATCGCCTTCTTCGATTCCAGAATCTTTGCGCTGGGCATTTGGTTTCACCTCCAAAATAAAAAATTCCTCTGTACGGACAGGGGAAAAAGAGAGAAACACTCAAAACGAATTTTGGGTGGGATATTCAATACTTTTTCGCCTCGGCAGGATGCTTACGAGCTCACCGCTATCGGCTGCTCCCCTGCTGTCTCTGACGTACTTGGTAAGTATAGCACACTTTTCGATGCTTGTCAAGGGGGTTTTGTAATTTTTTTGCTGTTTTTTGCATCTTTTTTGAAGAAATTCCCCCTCGCCGGGAGGGGGATTGGATTTATTGCTTTTGTGCGGTGCTTGCGATCACCAAGGAAACTTCACGCTCTTGCCAAGGCAAGCAGCGGATTCCGCTCGTTGGGGGTGCCGTCGATGACCTCTTCCAGCAGGCGGGTCAGCGTGTCGCCCACCTGTCTGCCTGCAAGTCCCAGAGCGAGCAGATCGGTGCCGCTCACCGCAAGGTCGCGAACCGAAAGCGGTGCGCCCTCGGCTAGCAACGACTTTGCTATCTCCCGCACGCGAGGGAGGATCACGTCCCGTCCGTGGGTTCTGCCGTAGGGGGATTTTCCCGCAAGATCGGCTTCCTTGACGGCCAGAAGGCGCAGCGTGCGCTCCTTGCCCAGCTTCACCAGCAGACGGTGCACCCCTGCACGGTCGTCGGGCAGGTCGATATCGTGGAGGTATATGAGGGCGGTGGCCTCCTCACGGGTGACGCGCTCTGCCTTCAGTCGGGCAAGGATCCCATCGGCGATGGGAGCACCCTTCTCGGGATGGGTCTTGAAATGAGCAGTTCCCCTCTCGTCCACGTAGTGGCAGGCGGGCTTGGCAACGTCGTGGAGGAGCATGGTCCAGCGCAGGACAGGGTCGGGCTCGATAGCGGCGACGGTGGCGACAGTGTGCGCCCAAACGTCCCGATCGTGGTAGGAGGTGTTCTGGGGGAAGCCAAACAGGGGGATCAGCTCGGGAATTGCTTCGGCGATAACGTCGCCGTAGGAGAGGAGCACCGCTTCCACGCCCGCTCCGCAGAGGGTACGGGTCAACTCGCTGTAAATCCGCTCGGCGGCAACGGGAGCGATCAGATGCTTCCCCTCGTGGAGAGCACGGGCGGTCTTTTCTTCAATGGTAAAGCCGCAGGCGGAGGCGAAGCGGAGAGCGCGCAGGACGCGGAGTCCGTCCTCCGCAAAGCGGGTCATGGGATCGCCCACGGCACGGAGAACGCCCGCCTTCACGTCGGCAACCCCACCGAAGGGATCGCAAAGTCCGCGGGCGGGGGAGTAGGCGATGGCACCTGCGGTGAAGTCGCGGCGTGCCAGATCAGCCTCGATGGAATCGAGAAATTCCACGGCGTCGGGGCGACGGTGATCGGTGTAGCCGATCTCCCCCCGAAAGGTGGTGATCTCATAGGGGATATGATCGATGACCAGCGTGACGGTGCCGTGCTGCAGACCGGTAGGAACGACGGTCTCGTCGGCAAAGATCGCCATCACCTCTTCCGGACGGGCAGAGGTGGTCAGATCCCAGTCGTGCGGCGTGGCACCGCGGATCAGATCGCGGACAGCACCTCCCACCGCATAAGCGGCGTGGCCTGCCGACTCCAGGCGGGAGAGGATCGATAAAACGGTTTCGGGAAGAGTAAACATAGGGGCTCCGATCTGCCACCTTGCGGAGGCATGGAATGGAACGGACGGTGGAATGAGCACTCCCGTCCGTAGGGTTCTATGGGTAAATTGTACCACGCGGCGGCGGTTTTGTCAAGGCAGGAAGGGTGAGCATCGGTCATAATGCCGAAATCTTTGTGGAATTTGCCAACTGCCCCCGTTTCCTCTTGCGAAATCCGTCGAACTGTGGTATACTAATAAAAATGATGATAATGCAATAATTTGGAGTTTACATAAATGCCTGCCATATATGCTCACCGCGTGTTCGGTGAGGCGGTGATCAACACCCTCTCCCCCACGCTCGTTGATCCGCTGATGGATCATCTTCCCCTTTTTCAGATGGGGCTGCACGGTCCCGATCTGCTCTTTTATTATCAGCCCTTCTTCAAGACCCCGCTGGGCGCACTGGGCAATCTGCTCCACCGCTGCACAGGCCGACAGGTGATCGAGACGATGCTGGAGGTCACCCGCCGTCTGCCCGAGGAGGATCGGGATGCCGGACTTGCCTACACCCTGGGCTTTGCCTGCCACTACCTGCTGGACAGCGCCTGCCATCCTTACGTGGAGCAGCTGGTGAAGTCGGGAAAAGCACCGCACTGCACCATCGAGGGCGAGTTCGATCTGTGGCTGATCCACGGAGAGGGCAAGATCCCCACCGAGACCGACCCAGTCTCCCATCTTGCGGAGCTGTCTGCCGCCGACTGTGCCGTGATCGCCACCTATTTCGCCGCCCTGTCCCATCTGGTCTACCCCGAGGCGCCCCTGAAGGAGCGGCCCCGAAAGATCGTCTCCGCCTATCGGATGCTGATGCGGCTCAGCCATATTTTTTCCTCCCGCTACGGAGCGTTGCGAGGATTTGCACACGCAGGGCTCTTCCTCACCGGCGGTCACGAGGAACGCAAAGGGCTCGTCTACAAAAAGGCCCACGATCCCGCCTTTGAGGGCTGCTGCGCTCAGCTGTTCTCGCTGATGGAGGGGGCCGTTTGGGAAGCACCTGCGCTGCTGAGCTCTGTGGCTCGCGGCGATCTGTCCCATCGGTTCGATCACGTCTTTGTAGGGTAACCTCCCCTTTCAGATAATACTTTGGAGCAATCCGCAAAGGAGACACCTATGAAACTGACCTCTCTGGAGAAAAAATGGATCTGGTACGACATCGGCAATTCCGCCTTCGTGCTGCTGATGGCTACCATCGTCCCCATCTACTTCAAGGGTGCGATCGCCGGACACATGAGCGAGTCCGACTCCACCTCCATTTACAGCTACGCACTGTCCCTGTCCACCCTGCTGGTGGCTATCCTGGGGCCG
>JAFTKV010000044.1 GCA_017453085.1 Clostridia bacterium | reverse complement strand
GTATATTGCTCGTCTGAGGTTCGGCAGGCAGCCGCAGCGCTGGAGCTTCTGTGTGCCTACAGCAGTCGTGACGTGATGCCTCAGTATTACTTTCAGATTACGAATCGGCGGTATGCCGAGGACAACGAGTTAATGGAAATGTTCTATATTATCCACGGTGCAGCGACTACGGATTTCGGATATGCTTGGAGTCAGTCTATCAATCAAATAAAAACCTTGTATTGGGATAGCGTTTCTACATCGTTTAATCCCAGTAAACGAAGAATCAATGAGTGGACGGAAGCTTTGAACGAATTGACTCAACGTCTCAGCAATCATATGCTCAATACGCATCCACAATCATAAAAAAATCGAGGCATCTGCCTCGATTTTTTATTAGATTTGGCTTGGTTTGTCGATCGTGCGGTCCAGCTCGAACCAGAAGGTGGAGCCGTAGCCGTTGCTGCTGCGCACGCCCCAGGAGCCACCGTGGAGCGATACGATGGATTTGACGATGGACAGTCCCAGACCCGTTCCCACGGCGGCGCGCTTGTGCTGGGCGTCTACCTTGTAGTAGCGATCCCAGATGTCGTGGAGCTGATCCCGGGGGATTCCCGCGCCTGTGTCGGTGACCTCCACCCGCACTCGGGCGGCAGAGGTGACTTGACGGATCAGCACGCTGCGGTCATCGCCCGTGTAGGTGAGGGCGTTGTTGATCAGATTGTTCAGCGCACGAATCAGCATGGCGCGGTCGCCCTCTACGGTCGCCTCCCCGTCGATCTGCAGGGTGAAGTGATAGCCGCGGCAGGTCGCCAGCGTTTCGTAGGTGGAAACGCTCTCCCGCAGCATATCGCTGAAGGAGAAGGGGAAGGGCGCAGGGGTCAGATTGCCGCTCTGGATCTTGGAGATCTCCAAAAGATCGTTGACCAGGGAGGTGAGCCGTGCGCTCTCGTCGATGATGGTCTGCAGATTCTCCGGTGTGACCTCGCCGGGCAGATCCCGCATGATCTCGCTGTAGCCGGAGATCAGCGTCAGCGGCGTGCGCAGGTCGTGGGAGACGTTGGCGATCAGCTCGCGGCGCAGATCCTCCACCTTGGAAAGCTCTGCGGAGGCGTGGTTAAGGGTGGCCGCCAGCTCCCCTGCCTCCCGATAGCTACCCGTTTCGGGGAAGCGGTGGCTGTAATCGCCTGCCGCCAGTCGATAGGCGCCTCGGTTGATCTCCTCAATGGGGCGCACCACCGTGCGGGAGATGAAGATCGCCAGCAGGATCGCCAGCAGTATCAGCACGACCGAGACGATCAGCAGGACGAAGAACAGGGTCTCCCGCGCCGCCGACAGGGGCGTGATCACCGTGCGGAGGATCAATGCGGCGGGAACGCCCTCCTCCGCTTCGAAGAGAACGGTGTAGATTACGCTCTCGGGCATCTCTCTCGCCGTGTCCGCATTGGGCGCGGCATTGTCGGGAATCGCACCGTTTGGCTCGTCGGGCTTTGGCATTCCGTCGGGGACGGGAGGAGTACCGTTGTTCGGTTCGGCTTGGGGACGATGGGGGAAAAGGGTGCTGCCCAGCTCCTCGCTGAGCAGATAGGTGCCGCCCGCCTCCTCGGCAAGAGTGGCCAGTTTGCGGCAGTCCTCTGCGGTCAGCTCACGGCCGATCGTACCGGTGAAGGTGTCGCTGCTCAGACGGGTCAGATTGCCGGTCTCGGGATAGTAGAGCAGGATCGACAGATCCCCCTCCCGCGCGATACCCTCGGCTTGGGCGTAGAGATCGGCTCCGTCAGCGGCGGCGATGACCCGGTCGGCGCTGCTCTCCAGCTGGCTCAGCTTGATGGAGCGGTAGATTCCGTCCAGAAACACCACCTGCAGCAGCCACAGAAGGGTCAGCGCAAGGCAGGTGAACAGGACGAAGGTCAGCAGGATTCTGGTGCGCACCGAGAATCCGCGGGGGCGTTTTTCGGCAGCTTGATCGGTGAGCGGAGCGGTTTTGGAGGGAAGGGAGGTGTCAGTTTCCTTCAAAGCGGTAGCCAACTCCTCTCAGGGTGACGATGAATTTGCTGTAGGGACCCAGCGAATGGCGGAGCAGCTTTACGTGGGTGTCCAGCGTGCGGTCGTCACCGTAGAAATCGTAGCCCCAGACTCTGCAGATCAGCTGTTCACGGGTCAGGGCGATGTTTTTATTGCGGATCATGTAGAAGAGCAGCTCGTACTCCTTGGGGGACAGATCGGCGGGAGTGCCGTCCACCGTCACGATGCGGGCGGTGAAGTCTACGGTAAGCCCCTCCTGCCGATAGATTTCCTTTTGTGCTGCGTCCGAGCGTCCGGCGGTGCGCTTCAGGATCGCCTCGATGCGAAGCATCAGCTCCTTGGGGGAGAAGGGCTTCACCACGTAATCGTCTGCGCCCAGCTGGAAGCCGCCGATGCGGTCGTACTCCTCGCCGCGGGCGGAGAGCATGATAATGGGTACGTCCCCTGTCTTGCGGATCTCCCGAGAGGCGGACAGCCCGTCCAGCACCGGCATCATCACGTCCATCACGATCAGGTCGAAGGACTCGCGGCGGCAAAGCTCCAGTGCCTCCATGCCATTGCCCGCCTCCCAAACGGTATGCCCCTCAAACTCCGCGTATTTGCGGATCAGGGTGCGGATCTTTTCTTCGTCGTCTACAATGAGCAGTTTTGCCATAGTAACTCCTTTCGATACAGAATGAGCCGACGGTTTTCCGTCGGCTCATGAAAAGCAATCAGGCTTTTGAATGGGAATGATTCGATTAGCTGCCTTGCTGGCCGAGGATCACGTTGACCACGATGGTGGTTTCGTGGTTGCGCTGTACCGTGATCTGGATGGTGTCGCCTGCGCTGGAATTGTTCAGCGCAGCCAGCACGTCGGAGTTGCCCGAGATCTCGGTATTGCCCACGTAAAGGATGCGGTCACCAAACTGCAGCTCCTCGCTGCCCTCGGCATAGCCCGCTACCAGCGTGATGTCGTAGATATAGACACCGGGAACGACCTGCGTATGCTCGCGGCCCCAGATGTCGCGGCGGGTGGTGGTGGCGTATTCCTTCAGCTTGGGATAGTATTCCTCATCAAAGACGTAGGAGGAATTGCTGTTGGTGACGGTCACAACGGTGATGCCCAGACGGGGGCGACCCGTCACGTAGCCGGATTCGATGATCTGGCCGGAAATATCCATAACGGTGTTGATGGGGATGGCAAAGCCCAGACCCTCCACGCTGTCGCCGGTGGATTTGGCGTTGACGATGCCGATCAGCGAGCCGTTGGCATCGAAGAGACCGCCGCCCGAGTTGCCGTGGTTGACGGCTGCGTCGGTCTGGAGCAGGGACATAGGCTGTCCCTCCACGGTGATCTCACGGGCAAGGCAGGAGAGGATGCCGGTGGATACGGTGTTAGAGAGCATACCCAACGGGTTGCCGATGGCGATGACCGTTTCCGCCAGCACCAGATCGGTACCGCGGACGGTGACGGCGGAAAGACCGGTAGCGCCGATCTTCAAAACGGCAAGGTCGGTGCGGGAGTCGCTGCCCACCACGTCGGCGTAGTAGGTGCTGCCGTCGGCGAGGGTAACGCGGATGACGGGATAGCCGTCCACCACGTGATTACAGGTGACGATATAGCCGTCGGCGGTCCAGATGACACCGCTTCCCGCGCCGCTCTGCTCGCCTGCGTTGGCGGCCATTTGGCTGGTGTAGGTGTCGATGACCACTACCGAATTGACCGCTTTGGCGGCGGCCTGCATCACCAAGGTCTCGGTGACGTCTGCGGTGTTGACGCTGACTACCGTCTGGGTGACCACGGATGCGGTCATATCCTTTTGCGCCTGGATATCGTTTTCAATGGCAGAGCCAATGGCACCGCCCATCAGACCCAGCAGCATACAAAGGATCAGCAGAAGCACCGCTCCGCCGATGATCAGGGCGATCTTGCCGCCCTTCTTTTTCTTTTGGGGAGGCTGTGCCTTGTTTTCGGAATAGGTGTAGGTATAGCGACCGCTGGCGCTGTCGTAGGATACCTCGTACTCGTTGCGGGAAGGCATAGGATTGCCGCTCTGATAAGGGTTGGCGTAGGGATTGCCGTTTTGATAAGGGTTGGGAGGCATATAGCCGTCCGCCTTGGGGATCTGATCGCCGGATAGATGATAGCTGCCGTCTGTGGCAGGCTGTGCCGCAGGCTCGGCAATCGGCTGCTCCGCCGCAGCGGTCACAGCGGGGTTGTCCGCTTCGATCGGCGTGACGGGCTCCGGATCGGGTGCTACCGTCGGTTCCTCCGGAGAGATGCTTTGCTCCTCCGGGGAGGTGCTTTGCTCCTCCGGGGAGGCGCTTTGCTCCTCCGGGGAGGCGCTTTGCTCTTCGGCGGGCAGGCCGTCGGGGGTGCGTTCGTTTTCGTTCATGGAAATCATCCTTTCACAAATCGTACTCTTAGTGTATTCCCCGAATGTGACGGTTATATGAAGATTTCGAAAAATAAAGTTGAATCTTCATCCTCGGGGAATAAAAGCATAATTGCCTCGAATGCGAGTGCATTCGAGGCAAGAGGTACGGTTAAAGCTTCTTAAAAGCGTAAACGGTGGTCTGGCTGTACTCGTCGCCCGCCTTCAGCACGGGGGAGGGGAAGTTTTTCTGATTGGGGGAGTCGGGGATGCGGTTGCACTCCAGCGCAACAGCCTCGTTCTTCTTCTGGGGAATGCCGCCGAAGAAGGGGTTGGGAGCGGACATGAAGTTGGTGGTGTACATCTGGATGCCGCCCTCGGTGGTGAGGATCTGCATCTCGATGCCGGTCTTGGGAGAGGAGATGGTGCCGATCCACTCGGGAGCGGCCAGCTCCTTGCCGCCGTCTCGGACGAAGCAGTGGTCGTAGCCGCCGCCCACCTTGATCTGAGGATCGTCTGCCGCAATATCCTGACCGATGGTCTTGGGAGTGCGGAAATCGAAGGGAGTGCCGGTCACGTCGGCCAGATTGCCGAAGGGGATCAGCTTTTCGTCTACGGGTACGTAGTGGTCACAGCCCAGGGTCAGAGTCTGATCCAGCACGGTGGAGCCTACGCCGCCCAGGGAGAAGTAAGCGTGGTTAGTCAGGTTGATGACGGTATCTGCATCGCTGACGGCACTGTAAGAGATGGACAGTGCGTTGTCCTTCAGCATATAGGTGACCAGGATCCGCAGAGTGCCGGGATAGCCCTCCTCGCCGTCGGGAGAGCGGAGCTTCAGGGTAACCAGATCGGCACCGTCCTCTTCTCTGGCGGAGACGGTCTCCCACAGGCGGTCGGAATAACCGACGCAGCCGCCGTGGAGATGGTATCTGCCTTTTTCGTTGTTATTCAGCTGATAGACCTTGCCGTGCAGGGTGAAGCAGCCGCCTGCGATACGGTTGGCGTATCTGCCCACCACGGAGCCGTGGTAGTCGCCGTCGGCCAGATAGCCCTCCAGCGTGTCGAAGCCGCAGACTACGCTGACGCCGTCGAACAGAACCTTGGTGATACGGGCACCGTATTCGGTGATGGAGACGGTCATGCCATCCTGCGACATGGTGTACAGGTTGACGTCGGTGCCGTCGGGCATTTTGCCGAACAGGGATTTGGTAATACTCATATTGAACCTCCGAATAGACGGGATGCGCATATCGGCTCCCGTATCGCTAAATAGTTACCTCTATTATAACCGATGAAAAGCGTTCTGTCAATTGTTCTTTGGAAAAAAGTTGGTGCATATACTGAAAAAAGATCATTTGGGAGGCGTTTTTGGGGATGAAACACTACAACAAGGGGGAAAATCCGACAAGCGGTCGGCGGAGCGCACTGCGGCGGGAGTGGGGGATGCTGCTGTTTGGTCTGCTGATGGCAACGGCTCTGCCCGCGCTGGCGGCGGCACTACTGGGGCTGTCGCCAGCTAAGGAGGAGCACGGGCTGTCGGGAGACACTCCCGTTCGTATCTGCCGCCACGGAGAGGGGGAGGCGGAGGAGCTGCCTTTGGAGCGGGTGCTGATCCTTTCGCTGGCGGCCACCAACGCCTCGGATGCGCCGGCCGCCTCGTTGGAGGCGCAAGCGGTGGTGCTCCGCTCCCGCGCGGTCTGGTGGATCGACTATTGCGATTGCGACGATGTCGATGGCAAGGGCGGCGATGCCCTGCACACCCTCTGCGACAGCCCCGCTCACGGACTGCCCTATCTGGCAGAGGAGGAGCTGTCCGCTCTGCTGGGGGAGACCGAGACCGCCGCCCGCATAGATGCCGCAGAGCAGGCGTTGCAGGCTACTCGAGGACAGGTGCTTTGCTACGAGGGGGAGGTGATCCCCGCCATGCTCCACGGCTCGTCGGCGCAGCGCACAAGAGCGGTGGAGGAGCTGCCCTGGCTCACCGCCGCCGCAACGCCCGAGGAGCCGCCCCGCACGGTGCACCGCATCGCCGCCGAGGATGCCCGTGCCGCTCTGGCCGCCCGATTCGGGCTCACTCTGTCGGCAGATCCGGAGGAATGGGGGATCTCCACCGCACCTGCTGACGGGATCACCGAAACGGTACGGGTTAGCGGCGCTGAGCTGACCGCTACCGTGTTTGCCGATGCGCTGGGGCTCCCCTCGGGGAATCTGCGGATCGAGGTCACGCCCGCCGCACTGCTGATCACCTGCACGGGGGAGGGAAGCGGCTGCGGGCTCTCCCGGGAGGGGGCCGCCGTTTACGCCCGGGGAGGGCTCTGCTGGCAGGAGATCTTGGCGCACTATTACCCCGATTGCACGCTGGGACAAATGTGGAGATGAGAATTTTCTGAAACGATTTTCAAAAATATTCCAAATAAGCCTTGACAATATCGCAACGGTATGTTATACTGTAAATCAGAAAAGATCTGACCGCGTTGGGACGTACGCCGATCAGAAACAGCAAGCGCAGAGATGCAGACGGCAGGCAAGCCCAACCCCGCAGACATCTCTGCGCTTTTTGAATGAACGAAAGGAGTCCCCACTATGAAATATCTCGCATACGCACTCACCATTCTCACCCTCAGCGCGGTTTTGCTCGCTTGCGGCGACACCGCCCCTGCCACCACCGACGGCACTACCACTGCGGTCACGACTGCCGTCATCACTCCTGCCAATACGGTTGATCGGGATACCCTGTACAATCCAAGCTTGCCCCAAGACGAACGGGATTTCGTCAAAGCGGTATGGGCAGCAGTAAAGGATTCGTTGGGCGGCACCTGTACGATTAACGAAATCGTTGTCAACAGACATTTTTACCGTGTTGACGATGTCTTTATGGGCTTTTACGAGGGAGCCTCCGGCCCTGACGGAGAAAGAGTCACTGATGGCCCTCCCGCTGTTTTAGTCGAGACTGTAGGAGGATATGAATTTATCTTTGGTAACTATAGAGCTATGGAGATTTTTACCGACGGCAAACGCTACTCACTGCAAAATGCCTACTCCTCCGGTGCCATTACCGAAGACCAGCTCCGCCGGCTTTGGGAGATGCACAAAGAAGGCAATATCTACTACGAAGAGCAGTAAACCGAATGCTCCCCTTTCCCTCGTGGAAAGGGGAGCCATAGAAAGGACAACCCACAATGAAACACCTCACCCGTATTCTCATCCTGCTCACGCTCGCCGCGCTGCTTGCGGGCTGTGCCGACAGTACCACCGACACCGCCGATGCGGGCGACCGTCCCCGTCCCACGACCGCGGCGACCACGCAGGCGGAGCCCGAAACCGATCCTCCCGCCGTGGCGGAGATCGCTTGGGCAAAAGACAGCGAGGATCCCTGGGCTGTCTGGAGTGACCCAAACACGCCCGCGCTTGGCAAGCTGCACTATCGGTTAGATCCCAAGCTGGCAGAGGGACAAACTACCGATCCCAACACCCGCTACGTCATGTCGTTTACCTACGTAACGGCTGATTTTCATCGGTACGATCTGACCGACTATCTTGTGTCTCGCGGTTTGCAGGCGCATGTGTTTGCGAAAGGGGAGGAGACTTCTTACATTACGCTGTTTGATCTGACCGAAGAGGAGATTCAGTCCATCACACCCGAATCGGTACAGGCTTACTACTCTTTGGATAGCGCACCTGCGGTGGTAGGCGTGCACAGAAAGAGCAGTCTCACCCCTCATTCGGAAACGGCATGGTATCGCGCCGATCTGCTTTGGGGAGAATGGTACGTATACGATATTCTGACCGCTCGGTCGGGTGCAATCACGTTGGCAGATCCGCTGACGGAGAATAATTTCAAGAATCCCAACAGACCGCTGGCCATCTGGTGCGAGGTGCGTACAGACAGCGACAAGGCGTGCAAGGACTATTTCGCAGGTCTTGGCTGGGAGATCATGGACGAGGATTATTGCATGGACGGCACTAATCATACCCCTCAAATGGCCAATGATCACGTGTTGGTTATCGCTACGTTCAGTCAATTGCTGGAGGTGGATATTGCAGAGGTTGCAGTCTACTACGATTGCGACGTCAGCGAGATCAGTGTCGTTTTCACCCATGCGATGCCGCGCTCGATTCCCTCATTTGAAGAAATGCAATAATGGAAAGGAACTCATTACAAAATCTTTTCGCAATACCTGCAAGAGTTGCAGTTTGTGAGTGCAAATCGTTAGCTTGTCTCTGCAACTCTTAGGCTTCAATTCTACGAAATAGACCACCAAACGAAAAAACGCACTGCGTTGCAGTGCGTTTTTCGTTTGGTGACCCGTACGGGAATCGAACCCATGTTACAGCCGTGAAAGGGCCGTGTCTTAGCCGCTTGACCAACGGGCCGAATTATCCGTAAAACGGATAATTTGGTAGCGGAGATTGGACTTGAACCCATGACCTACCGGGTATGAACCGGTTGCTCTAGCCAGCTGAGCTACTCCGCCATTTGTGCGCTCGTCTTGGCGCTTGATTATTCTATCATAAAGAAATCGGTTTGTCAATACCCTTTTGCAAAATTTTTTGCAATTTTTTCACCTTTTCGGAATTTACCAACTATTCATGACTTTCCTCTTGATTTTTTTAGCAAAGTGTATTATAATACCTTATAAAATAGGGGATTTGTGCGATGCCGTCGCCTCATTGTCCCCCTATCCCTACTGTTTTCGAGGTTCGTATGAGTAATTTTCACGGAGGAATCGTCCTGCCCCAGGCAAGTGGCTCTCTGACGCCCATAGCCCTGCCGTCTGCGCTTTTGGATGCCGCTCCCGTCTGCGAGGCGGAGCCGGTTCAGCCCTTCGGCGTGCGCACCGGCATGACCCTTGCAGAGGCCTCTGCCGAAGTGCTTCTGGCCGAGATCCGCGCCTCCGGCATCGTGGAAGCCGACGGTCAGCTCCTGGCCGAGCATATCGAAAAAGCGCTGGAGCGATCCAACGCAGGAAAGCTGCGGCAGGTGGCCGTCTCCTTGCTGGAGCCCGATCCTGCCTCCCTGTCCCTGTCCTCTCTGGGCGTGGAATTTGCCGACGCCATTGCAGGCGGTCTGTCTATTCTGCTGAAGCTGCTGTCGGTGCGGGAGGGCTCCATCCTTTGCGACAAGGATCGCACGGAGACCCTGCGCGCCATCCGCGAGGCCTGTCGTGAGAGCCGCCTGATCGCGGTGGAATATCCCGAAAACCGCTATCCGCAGGCGCACCCCAAGCTGATCGTCCGCTGGCTCTGCCAGAAGGAGCTGTCTTACAGCTCTGCTCCCGAGGCGGCGGGACTGTTCCTCACCGATGCCGAGAGCTGTATCGCTCTTCACCAATATTTCGCCACCGGAACGGTTCGAAGCAGGGTGCGCACTACCCTCTACGAAAACGGAGAGGGTAGGGTGTACGATCTGCCGCTGGGACTTTCTGTGGATGCCCTCGTTAAGGCGGGGGTGTTTGCGACCCTCCCCGACAAAGCGGCGGCAGAATCCCTGTGCCGCGGTCTGATGGACGGCCGCCCCGCTCCCGCAGTTGCCGACCGCTCGCTGGCGGTGCTGACGCCTGCCCCCACCCACGAGGTAAGGGAGGGGGATTGCATCCGCTGCGGCAAGTGCAGTCTGACCTGCCCCATGTTCCTGCAGCCCTACCGCTATCTGCCCGAGCGGCCGTGGATCGCTCTGCTGTCCGGCAAGCCCAGGGATGCTGAAAACTGCATCGGATGCGGCTCCTGCTCCTTCGTTTGTCCCGCGCACCTGCCTCTGCGCCGCTATGCGCTGGAGGCCAGAGAGCGCGCTCTGGAAAAGATCCGCCTGCGGGAGGAAGCTCCTCCACAGAAGAAAGGAGGCCGCTGAATGAATCGACTTCCCTCCGAGCCCCGTCTGCATCTGGGCGACCATCCCCACTTGCTCTCTCTGGAGCAGCTGCTGGCGGCGGTGCCCGTGATCCTGTGGGCGACCCTGCTGTTTGGCGGCGGTGCGCTGTTAAGGATCCTGCTGTCGGCACTCTTCGTCCTGCTGCTGGATATTGCGGGCGGCGTGTTGCAAAACCGCCTCCTCCATCGGAATTTCCCAAAGCTTCGTCTGCGGGGCGCAGTCGTGGGACTTGTGATCGCGCTGCTGTCGCCCTCCGACCTGCCCATTTGGCTGCTGCTGATGGCGGATCTGCCGGCGGTGGCGATCCTCCAGATCTTCCGCAGCGAATCCCATTTTCCCGTCTCGCTGACGGCGCTGTGCGGCTGTTTTCTCCTGCTGTTTGAGGAGGCTCGCCGCTATCCTCTGCTGATCGACAGCGAAAACGGTGTAACCCTTGCCGAGCGGCTCGGCAGCGGTGATATGCCCTCCCTGTCCATCGAGGATATGCTGTTGGGCAGAATGGACGGCAATATGGGCGAGATCGCCTCGCTCCTGCTCCTGCTGGGCGGCGTATACCTGCTCTATCGCCGACAGATCGGCTGGCGGATCCCGCTGGCAGGCATCGTGGCGGCGGCACTGACCGCTTATATCACCGCACCCGACACCATGTCGGTCTACTATTACGCAGGCGCGCAGTTGCTCAGCGGCTCCTTCCTGCTGGTGCTGATCTTTATTACCGCCGATCGAACCGCCGCTCCCATCACCGCACGGGCCGAGCTGGTCTGCGGTGCGCTTTTCGGTCTGCTGACCATCCTGCTTCGCAATCAAACGGGGCTGGACGGCTCGCTTCCCGCGGCGCTGATCTGCTCGCTGCTTTCCCGCCCGCTGGATCGGATGCTGGCACCGCTCCCCTTCGGAGGACGGCGAACGTGAGGATCTATCTGACTCGCCTGACCCTTCCCGATGCGCCGGCCCGGCGGCATCGCCTGCTGTCCGAGGGGGCTCACCGACTCCTTGCCCGGGCACTGACCGAGCGAGGGCTCGATCCTGCTGTCCTGACGCTCCGCCGCACCCGAGAGGGGAAGCCTTATCTGACCTGTGCCGACGGGACGTCCGCCTGCGTGGAGATCTCCCTGGCTCATTCGGGCTGCTGGGCGGTCTGTGCGCTCTCGGATACGCCGAGCACTCCCATCGGCGTGGATCTGGAGCAGATCCGCAGGGTCTCGCCCGCATTGTGGCGACGGCTTTTGGCGGAGAACCCCGACGAGCCGATGGAGAGCAGCTATGTTGCCATCCTCCGCTGGACCCGCTACGAGGCTTCGCTGAAGCGGGAGGGGCGCGCCCCAAAGGCGATGCCGCCTGCCTGTGCCTTCACCACACTGCGTCCGATTCCCGGCTATCTGCTGACTGCGATAGGCGAGGACGTGACCGCCGTGCGATGGGTGTCAGAGGAGCTGCTGGAGACTGTATGCTCTCTATAATCAACAAAATCCCCGCTTGCATTCCAGGTAAGCGGGGATGTGTTTATTTCAAACAGCCGGCACGGGTGCTTTTCGGGCGCGGAGCTTGCGGGCAATCCATCGGAAGAGGAAATTGATCAGCACACCGATGAGTTGTGCGCCGAATACAGTTGCAATGGATAGCCAGTAGTTGGTGATATAACACCAAAATAATTCATCGTTGAATTTTTCCAAATCACTGGCAAAATATAGCCAATGCAGATTGAATATTACAGCTTGCGGGATCAGTGAATATAGCCAATAACGGATATTGTTCAAGAAGAAGGACGCAGCAACCACTAGTATGAATGCAATGATGCATACGCTCATATCATGTATAAATTCTGAATTTGCTTCGTTCGGAATTAGCACGTGATCATCGGCCGTCCAACTTGCGCCTTCCGGCAAAGGAATAGGAATACGTATATATGGGTCAATAAAAAATATCATTATTAATGCAGGCAATAACCCGATACCGTGAAAATATATTACGATGATTACTAACTCCATCAAGATCAATTTGATAAGGCTATTAATGGATAGTTTCGTTTTCATAAACACCTCCATGGGTTTGCAGTTTTTTCACTGCGGTTCGGCGACGAAAGCTCCCTTGTCGGGCGAAAAACGGATCGGCTCCATTGGTCTCTCCTCCTTTATCTGGCTAAAGTATAGCACATTTTTACAGATTTGTCAATAGGGGTGAAATACTGCGCCGGTTGCTCTTACAGATATAAACGAATTGGATCGCCGTTTTACTCATTGGGATTCGAAAAAAATCGAAAAATTAGCAAAAACTTCCCTTTACCTCAAAAAACCACCTCGAAGACGATATCGAACAATTCGCACCAAGAGAACGTGCGGCGATAATCGTTTGCCGCGGGCCGCCGAGGGCGTCGGCCCCTACAAGGTTGGTGGAACAATTCCCTCTACCTCAAAAAACCACCCCGCGGGGTGGTTTTTGGGTTTGATTTATTCGTCGTCCTCTTCTTCCTCTTTGGGATGGACGTGCACCAGCAGGCGCTCGACGCGCATGGCGTCTACCTTGAGGATGGTGACGGTGTAGTTTTCGAACTCGAAACGGTCGCCCTCCTCGGGGAGCTTATCCAACATCTCGGTGACCCAGCCGCCGGCGGTGGTGTACTCACTTTCAACGGTGCTGTCGCTAAGCTCGATCAGATCGAAGAAGTCGTGGAGGTTCATGGAGCCGTCCACGTCGTAGCCGTCGATGCGCTTGACGAAATCGCTTTCGAACACGTCGGTCTCGTCAAAGATATCGCCGACGATCTCCTCTACGATGTCCTCTACCGTCAGGATGCCCAGCGTGCCGCCGAATTCGTCCAGCACTACGACCATTTCGCAGTGCTTTTCCCGCATCTCCTCCAGAATGGAAGCGATGGCGCGGGTCATGTGTACGTACACGGGCGGGGTCATCAGGGAGCGGACGTCCACGTTGTCGGTGCCTACCTCGTAGCAGGCCTCCACGAAGCGCTGCGCGGACAGGATGCCTACGATGTGGTCAAGGTTTTCCTCGTATACGGGGAAGCGGGAGAATTCCAGCAGATCTCTGTCAGCCAGCAGCGACGCAGGGGAATCCTCGATGTCAAAGGCGAGGGTGTCCACGCGGGGCGTGAGCACGTCCTTGGCGGTGAGATCGGCAAACTCGATGGAGGCGCGCACCAGGTCGCCCTCCTCCTCGGTGAAGTTGCCCGATTCCTCCATCTCGTCCACGATGGTGACCAGCTCCTCCTGGGTGACGGTGGGAGCCTCCTCCTTGGGAGTCCAGAGGGGGGAGAGCTTTTTCAGCATCCAGTCAACCACGAAGACGATGGGATAGAAGATCCGCATCACGATTCGCAGGATGGGAGCAACCGTCAGAACCAGCTTGTCGGCAAACTGTGCCGCAATGATCTTGGGCAGGATCTCACCGAAGATTAAGAGGAGCAGGGTGATGACCACGGTTGCGGCGGTCTGCGCCAGAGACTCGCTGGCGATCAGCATAGCGGCGATCAGGGTGCCCAGCGTAGAGGCTAAGATATTGACTAAGTTATTGGATAAAAGAATGGTGGAAATGGATACACCGAAGTGATCCAGAATGTATTCTGCAATCTTGGCACGGCGGTCGCCCTTTTCGGCAGCGGATTTCAGGCGCAGCTTGTTGGAGCAGGCAAAAGCCGATTCCGTGCCCGAGAAGAAGGCTGAGCAGAAGAGCAGCAACAGGATCGCCGCACTCATCAGAAGGATGGCCACGGTCATACCTTGACCTCCTCTCCGCCGCCCAGTACCCGGTCGGACTCGTCGTAGATGTCGCCTACCAGCTCCTCCAGCACGTCCTCCAGGGTCAGGATGCCCAGCACCCGCTTATCCTCTACCGAGCGGACGAAGACCATGTGGCACTTCTTGCGGCACATTTCCTCGAAGGCTGTGGAGAGCAGGGTCGCCGTGGTGACGTACACTGCGGGAGAGACGAACTTTTTGGGGTCGGCTGCCTTGGCGTCGCTGCGCAGAGCGGCCAACAGGTACTCTCTGGAGCGCAAAAAGCCGGTAAAGCCGACGCCGTCTGCCTTGCGAACGGGCACGCGGGAGTAGTGAGCCGCCAGCAGCTCCTCGCGCAGAGCGGCAGGCTCTATGGAAAGAGAAACCGATACCACGTCCTCAATGGGCTTATAGACGGTCTCCACGGTCAGGTCGGAGAATTCCACGGCAGAGCGGATGATCTCGCTCTCCTCGGGCTCCAGAATGCCTTCCTCCTCGCCGCTGTCCACGATGTCCACGAAGTCGTCGTCGGTCAGGGCGGAGGGATCCTCCTTGGAGATCTTTTTCTTGAGGAAATTGGTCAATCGGGTAAATACGAAGGTGAGAGGGAATACCAGCTTCATATAGACCAGGAATACCCGTGCGATACCCATGGTATAGCCGTCGCAGTTGACCTTGGCGATGCTTTTCGGCACCGTCTCGCCGAAAATGAAGACGATCAGGGTGATGACCACGGTGGAAACGAAGGAGCCCAGGCTCTCGTCTCCTCGGAAGAGGTCGATGAACAGGAAGGTACCGACCGAGGCGATCAGCGTGTTGACCACGTTGTTGCCCACGAGAATGGCGACGATGGCATCGTCGTAGCGATCCAGGACTTTTTCGGCACGGCGGGCACGCTTGTTGCCTGCCTCCGAAAGCTGGCGGATGCGGAACTTGTTGCAATAGGAAAATGCGGTTTCAGTGGCGGAAAAGAGCGCACTGAACAGGATCAGGACGCAGATGAGAATACATCGGGCAGAATTGCCCATAGACAAAATCACTCCTTTGGGGCGGGGGGCGGCGACAGCG
>JAFTKV010000043.1 GCA_017453085.1 Clostridia bacterium | reverse complement strand
CTCGGCTACCATCAGATAGTAATAGCCGTCTTTTTTGTAGAGATGGGGGGCTTCGGTAGCACCGAACCCGGTGCCCTTGTAGATGTTCACCGCCTTGCCGATGAGCTTCTTTTCCTCAGGGGAGTATTCCTGAATCACAATCCCCTCAAAGGCGTGATTCTCGGAGCGGTGATCCCAGCGCATATTCACCAGATATTTGCGCCCGTCGTTATCGTGGAAGAGGGAGGGATCGAAGCCGCTGGAGTTCAGATAAATCGGCTCAGACCACTCTCCGCGGATGTCGGTGGTGGTGACCAGATAATTGGGGGTATCCTTGTAAATGCCGTGGAAATTGCGCACCGAGGTGTAAATCAGATAGAACACGCCGTCCGAGTAGGAGAGGCAGGGCGCCCACACGCCTCCCGAATTGGGTGCGCCTCGCAGATCCAGCTGAGAGACACGGCTAAGAGGCGAGGGAAGGGGTTCCCAGTGCACCAGATCCTTGGAATGATAGAGTTGAACGCCGCCGAACCACTGGAAGGTGGAGGTGGCAAGATAATAATCATCCTCTACCCGGATCAGACAGGGGTCGGGATGGAATCCCCGCAAAACGGGGTTTTGACCTTGTAACATAACAGATCTCCTTTCGGTGATAAGGGGAGTGCCGATTGTGGACTCAGCCGCGCTTGAATACGGGCATATAGTCCAGCGGTGCGGAAACGGTGACCGTCTCGCCTTGACTTTCGATGAGCCTGCCGCTGTCCATAGCGATCCACTTGCCTGCGGGCAGATAGACGGTGCGCTCACGGGCGCCGTATTCGGTGACGGGAGCAACCAAGTAGTCCGATCCGAACATATACTGATCGGACAGCTCCCAAGCGGTGGCGTCCTCGGGAAATTCCAAGAACATAGCACGGATCATAGGCAGACCAACGGTTTCGCATTCCTTGGCGGTTTTGCGGATGTAGTCCTTCATTCCTTCTCGGATGCCCAGATATTTCACGAAAATCTCATAGTTCTCCTCGCCGTAGCTCCATAGCTCGTTGGGAGAGCCGGATGGACAGAAGCCGCCGCCGTGATCGGTGTTGCCCACCAGCGGAGGGAGTCCCGGCTGACGGTCGCCATGCATCCGCAAGACGGGAGTGAACACAGCCCACTGATACCAGCGCACGATCAGCTCCTTGAAAACGGGATCGTAGATGTTGCCGCCCTCAAATCCACCGGTGTCGGAGATCCAGTAGGGGATGCCTGCGATCCCCATATTGATGCCGTTTGCGATCTGACGCTTCATCTGGGGGAAGGAGCAATCGATATCTCCCGACCAAACCAGCGCACCGTATTTGGGACTGCCTACCCACGCACAGCGCACCAGATTGAGGATGTCCTTGGTACCACTCTCTTGCAGACCCTCGTAGGCCATCTGCGAGAGCATTCTGGGGTAAATATTGCCGACCTGCAGGGCGTTGCCGATATGATAGCGGTAGAGATCCCGGTCATAGATGTAGAACTCAGGCTCTGCCACGTCCAGCCAGAACATATCGATGCCGTATTTGCCGTAGTTTTGTTTCAGTACTCCTGCGGCGAACTTTCTGCCCTCGGGATGGGTGGCATCGTACAGGTATTCGTAGCCGTAGAACTTAAATCCTACCGAAAATCCTCTGTCCGAGGTGATGAGATAGCCGTTGTCCTCGAATCCACGGTAATTTTTGCTGCGCTCGTCAATGGTAGGCCATACCGAGACCATCAGGCGTGTGCCGTAAGATTTCAGCTCGTCCACCATCGCCTGGGGATCGGGCCAGTATTCGGGATCGAAATCCCAGTCGCCCTGATAGTCCCAGTGGAAGAAATCAATGACGATGACGTCCAGCTGAATGCCGCGGCGGTGATATTCCCGTGCCACCGAGAGAAGCTCGTCTTGGGTACGGTAGCGGAGCTTGCACTGCCAAAGTCCCATCAGCGATTCTGGGAGCTCGGTGGCTCTGCCGGTGACTTCGGTGTATTTTTCCATGATCTCGGCAGGAGTATCTGCCGCACAGACCCAGTAGTCCACCTTTTTCGTGGTGGTCGACTTCCACTCGGTGATATTTTCCGCAAAGGTAACGCTACCGTAGGCGGGATTGTTCCACAAAAAGCCGTAGCCACGGTTGGAAATGAAGAAGGGAACCGAAATCTGAGAATTGCGGTGAGCAAGCTCTAAATTGCATCCCTTCAGATCGTATTTGACGTTACGGTACTGTCCCATACCGTGGATCTTCTCGCCGTCGAAGGCACGGAAGCGAACGGTTGCCTCGAAATCGTCGGTGCCGAGAATGGGACGGTAGCGTCTTGCAGTTTCCCGAATGTGACCGGGATAGCTCTCTTCCTCAAGCAGAAGCTGATTGTCCTTAGAAAAACAAATATGAGAGCCGTACAAGGTGCAGCGCAGACCGCTGTTTTCAATATACGGGAAGCCTGATTCGGGAGCGAAAAGGTTGACGTCGGCAGGGGGAACCGCCTCCAACGCCCAAGGCTCGTCGGGAATTTTGCCGAAGGGAACGGCGGTTACACGTAGACCGCGCCCCCAAGCCTCCACGCGGACGGTTTCTTTGCCGTCGGAATAGGTGATGGAATTCGGCGTGTAGGTATACATTTGAATATCCTCACTTTCATTATGATTCGGTGAAATTTACAGAATCTGAATGACATTCACCGAGTGGGGCGCCAGCTCGATTTCGACAAACTGTTCCACCTCGCCCATGGGCAGAGTTTCGATGAACACTTCATTCTGATCCACGTCATTGTAGGAGTCGGGGGAGCTGCCGCAGCAACGGTAGAGGGTGACGGTGGACACCTTCTCCAGCGGAATGCGGATGGTCTGTGCTTCGGTGGGGTGTTTGTTGACGGCGGCAATGGCGATGCCGTCCCGATCCGACCACTTGGTGGCCAGCAGATCAATGCTATCCACTTCCACGGGGCGTCCGTGTTTGCTGTTCACCGTCATCTTGGGGCTGTCAGCCGTCCACAGATCAATGACGGTGTCGCCCAGATAGTTTACGTACAGATCGAAAACGTGGTAGGTACTGCGGAGCACGATGCCGCCCGAGTGGCTGTAAATACAGCCGCGGGTGTTGAGGATGGGCGAGAAGTTGGCCATTCCCACGATGTCGCAGTTGCGGTTCATGGAGTTCAGGAAGCAGGCGGTAAATACTGCATCCGCCATGGTATAGGTGGAGTTATCGTCGTTCTTACTACGCTGGGGGAGATATTCCTCCTTGGATGCAGCGATGGGAGCGGGCACGATGTGAGGGTGATGCCAAGCGCGGAGATTCCATTCGTCGAAGGCGATCTTGATCTTCTTGTCCAGATGCAGGGCGGTGAGGATTCCTCTTACGTCCTGTACCGAGCGGTCGATCTCGTGGGTCATCGCCATACAAGCACCGTAATCTGCGGGAGTGTGTGCATCGCCCATAAAGTCCCAATACTGATGGATGGAGATCCAGTCCAGCAGGTATCCTGCTGTTTGGAGCAGATTGATGTTCCAGTTGATGTCGGGCAGTGCGGCGGCGGACAGCTGGGCGGCGGGGTCTACACGGCGGATCATTTTGGCGGATTCCCGCACCAGCTTGCCCCATTCCACCGCATCCTTGGCACCGATCTCGTGACCGCCCCAGTTTTCGTTGCCGATGCTCCAATAGTGGACGTTATGGGGCTGCTCGTAGCCGTTGGCGATCCGCCATTTGGCGAATTTTCCCTCGGTTTCCAGATTGCAGTATTCCACCCAATCGCTCATTTCCTCGGCGGTGCCGGTGCCTGCGTTAGTGCAGATATAGGGCTCGCAACCGATCTTGCGGCAGAGCTTTACGTATTCGTCGGTGCCGAAGGTGTTGGGATCCTCTACACGCCATGCTTTATCGAAGGTCGCCACACGGTCGGGACCCACAGCGTCCTTCCATTGGTAGGCGGAAACGAAGCATCCGCCCTGCCAGCGCATGATGGGAACATGGATATTGCGCATCGCTTCCAGGATGTCACGGCGAAAGCCGTCCT
>JAFTKV010000042.1 GCA_017453085.1 Clostridia bacterium | reverse complement strand
TCAGCATAAGTTTGACCCTCTCCTCTATGGGTCAAAAAAGCAGCTCGCCGTGTTTGATACAGAAACACGGAAAGCTGCTGTATAGGATATTATATCATTTTCTTCCAATAAAATCAAGAGGGTTTTGAAAAAAATGTCAAAAATTTAAAGATTTTCTTCTCACTTTTGTCGAAAAAGACAAGCGATTATCTTTCCTTACCCACGAAGAAAAGGGCAAGGACTCCGGGACCGGTGTGTGCGCCGATGACGGGGCCTACGTCGGTGACCAGTTCTACCCGGGCGTTGTAATCCTTCTTCAGGATTTCTGCCAGCGCATCTACATCCGCCTGACAGTCGCCGTGGGAGATGAACACGGGGCCGCCTGCAGGATCAATGGCAGATTCCCCCAGCGCCTTTGCCAGTGCGGCGATGGCATTCTTTCTGCCTCTCACCTTGGAGACGTTGATCAGATGACCGTCGTTATCCACATGCATAACCGGCTTGATCCCCAGCTTGTTGCCGAAGAAGGCAACCGCAGGGCTGACTCTGCCGCCGCGCTTGAGATAGTCCAGATCGTCTACGGTAAACCAATGGCACATATTCAGCTTTACAGATTCCGCATAGGCTGCCGCTTCCTCGATGGTTGCACCCTTATCCCGCTCTTTGACGGTGAGATAAACCAGCATACCGAATCCTGCGGATGCCGCAAGGGAGTCTACCACCAGAATCTTGCGGTCGGGGTACTTTTCCCGCAGAGCATCTGCCGCCAGCCGTCCCGAATTGAAGGTGGCGCTGAGCCCGGAGGAGAAGCCTAAGTACAGAATATCCTTACCCTCTGCAAGATACTTTTCAAACTCTTTTTCAAATGTATCTGCATTGATGGCAGAGGTTTTGGCAGTGCCGCCCTCTCGCATTCTGTTATAAAACTCGGTTACCTCCATATCGTAATTGGAGTAAACCTTCTCAGAATCGCTGAACTGGAAGGAAAGACTGCAATACTCCACTCCCCACGCTTGCAGGGTTGCGGGCTTGATATCGCAGGCGGTATCGGTGACAATGACGTAGTTTTTCATAATGATTCTCCTCATATTGCAAAATAACAGAATGCGTATGGAAATTGACTCTCTTCGGTGTCGGCGAGATTGTTGACCAATCTACTTTTTTATTATAGCACACCATAGCGAAGATAGCAAGCGTTTTTTGCGATATTCTTGAAATTTCTCCCATATTTTTATCAAAACGTCTTCCTGACAACGCAGAAACCCCCGCCGCAGCGGGGTTTTGCTTCTTTTAATACTTGCGCATCTTCTTCCAGATGTCGAGAATCATCTCGTAGCGGTGAGGGGGCATTCCCTTGAAGGGGATGTTACTGGTGGCGAAAATGTATCCGCCGCCTTCCTTGCCGTAGGTGAGACAGTATTCGGTGCTGGCAATGACCTCTTCATCGGTGCCGGTCTGGAGCGCCGCACAGTGCACGTTACCGCACAGAGCAACTCGGTCGCCGTAAATACGCTTGACCTCGCGAATATCCACGCCTGCCATAGGGTCAATAGAGTGGAGGGCGTGAGGACCTGCCGCTACCAGCGAATCAATGATGGGCATAATATTGCCGTCGGTATGCTTGATCATATACATACCGTCTTCTCTGCCCGCTTTGCAGATTTGTGCAAGGAAGGGAGCGATGAACTCGTCGAACATTGCAGGAGAGAGGAAGGGGCCGGAGTTGTAGCAGTAGTCGGAGCACAGGAGGGCAACGTCCATACCTGCTTCTCTCTGGCGTTTGTTTGCCTCGATGGCGGCGTCTGCCATTCTCTGAGCTTCTGCCAGCACTTCTTCGGGTTCGTCCACCAAGCGGTAGGAGAACTCGTACATATCCGAGCCGGAGGGGATGGCAAAGGTGCCGTCACCGTGACCGCCGAAGAGACGGGTGTTACCAAAATGCTCCCGCAGGCGCTTTCTGAAGGCTACGGTGAGAGGATGGGTGGGATTCCACCATTCGGGGGCGTAAACGGGGATGATACAGTAATCCAGACCGGGCTTGGCGTCCAGCTCGGGATTGCCCGACAGCGCCGCACCGCCGATATCGTAGGCAGTTTTTGATCCGTACACACGGGCGTACTTGTCGGCAAGATCATATGCCGCACGCTCGATTTCGTTGGCAGTGAGGGTTTTCCAGATGGCAGGCTCAAAGCGGCGATCGGAGAGAGGATAGCCGAACAGCTCCTCGGATAGCTGGAATTCCAGCTCAAAAGTAGGGACTTCGTCGGGCGTACCACGGTTCAGCGCACAGATGGCACGCTTGGCAGGGGTCCAAAGTTCAGACATAAGAATACTCCTTGGGGGATTGGAATGATTGAATTTATTGTAGCACAAATCTATCAAATGTGCAATGGGTTTGAAGAAATTTGAAAGAAATCGAAACGCGCTTAGTGGGTATCCGACCATTCATCAGTGGACATAACGGTGGGAGGTAGACACTCGTCATATCGATCATCTTCCACCCAGTAGACATTCACGGGCGTTGCAAACACCTGCGGATCGGGCGGGCGGTGCAAATCATTGCAATAAAAGCTTTTTTGACCATTTTCCAACGGTCCTGAGACCACACATCCGCACTCCCTGCAAACGTAATACCGTTCAGAGGGATACCACGGTGCTCGAAACACCTTGCCCTCTGCATACGGCAGATCGTAATCGCCTAATCTGTTTTTCATATAAACTACCAGCGAGGCGCGGTACTCTTGCGATTGCTTGTGATTGGTTACCACCGTTACTTCGTTGTCTTTGGCAAGCTCATTCCGGTAGATATGTTGCATCACATCGCATAGCTTCATCGTTCGGTCTCCTTAACAATTCGGTTGTCGATTCTTGGGAATAGCCATCTCACCAAATTCCATTCAGCGTGTGAACGGTGAGAGTCACGTCGGGGGTATCCTCTCCCGTCAGCGGGTCAACTCTGAGATAACGGATTCCGTAGTCCGCCAGCGAGCCTACTACCGAGTAGATCAGACCGTCATAGGCAAAGATCTCCAGCCCCAACACGTCGGAAATCAGGCGGAGCTTGATCTCACCGCCGGTATAGGACAGCGGCATGGTCACGTCATTGTAGGAGAGGGTGTTCTCCGAGGGCTTCACTCTCAGCTCATAACCGAAGAAGCGGATGGCAAAATCGGGAGAGTTCTTGGGAGCGGTGAGCTCTATGTCATAGCCCTTGCGGTCAAGGGCATAGCGGAAGCTTTCAGCGTCTTTGATGCGGAAAGTCTCGGTGTGCTCCCGCAAGGATTCGAACTCCTTCACGGGGAGGGTGCGAAGGCGATAGTCCTCGTCTATCTTGCGAAGGCTCACCTCTACGGGAATGCCCATTTGGTTTTCGAACACCGATTCGGGGGCGTGGAGCACGTCCCACGCAATCTTAATGCGGCGATCGGGCACGTCCGAGAAGGTCTGCGCCGCATAACTGTTCCGATGGCCGTAATGGTAGGGACGGGATTCCTGCGTAGGAACGAATTTGCCGTCCTTGATATCGCCCACCAGATAGAAATCGGAT
>JAFTKV010000001.1 GCA_017453085.1 Clostridia bacterium | reverse complement strand
TTCCCGCACCGCTGGGACCGAGAATAACGACGAACTTCCCCTCATCAAGGGTAAAGCTTACGCCGTCCAGTGCTCTCAATTCGTGATCGCCGCTTGTATAAACGCGGGTTACATCCTTAAATTCTACGATAGCCATATTGACTCCTCCTGTATAGCAGTTAGCATTGACTAACTAACATTTCTTAATATAGCGACGGCTTGGTTAGCCGCCGCTAACTTGTTATTTTAGTATACACCAAATTTGTCCAAAAGTCAATCACTCCAAGGCTTTTGTGCAAAAAATAAAACAAGTAAATTCCACAGTAGAATCATAACCACCAGTAAACTGGTGGTTATGATTAACATATTAGAAAATGATCGACTGTCACCTCAGTGATAGTTTCACAATAGCGGATTGCAAGCAATTCACCCGTAAATCGGGCCGTAGTGCTTGCAAGCCGCAAAATCGGCTGCCTGCGTATCATCGGTACCGAACGCTGCCCAGCTGTGGGGACGGTAGATCTTCTCGTCAGATACGTTGTGCATTGATACGGGGATACGGAGCATAGATGCAAGCGTGATGAGATCTGCGCCCACGTGTCTGTATACGGTCACACCGTGGTTGGCCCCCCAGTTGGCCATAACAGAGTACACGTCCTTGAATGCACCCTTGCCGGTGAGCCGAGGCGCAAACCAAGTGGTAGGCCATGTGGGATCGGTGCGGGAGTCCAGTTTTGCGTGAATCTCGTCAGGCAGGTTGGCAGTATAACCTTCGGCAATCTGAAGGACAGGACCGATGCCATCAATAATATTTAGTCTCAGCATAGTGACAGGCATCTCTGCCTTGCAGCGGAAGTGGCTGGAGAAGCCGCCGCCACGGAAATACTCGTAGTCAGCACGACACCAGTCGGTAGCGGAGAGGCAAGCGGCTACGTCTGACTCGGTCATCTCCCAGAAAGGCTTCATACAGCCCTCGCCATCAACGTTTTTAGATGCACCCGAGCCGTCCAAAGCGGTAGCACCGGAATTGATGAGGTGAATGAAGCCGTCTGCCGCAACACCATCGGGTGCATTCCCGGTGACTCTCTCGCAAGCCTCGGGACTCCAATAGGTGCGCACGTCGTGGAAGCAGGGAGCAGTGTTGCTGACTAACGTGCCCAGCAACATCGAAATGCCGTTGCAGACATCGTTTTCGGTAGCGAAGGGAACGGGCGTTTTCGTGCCGTTCCAATCGAAGGTAGAAGCGAGAATGGCTTCGGTGAAATCGGCGTTGGGAAGCCAGTCGGTCCACTGTCTTTGTCCTTGGAAACCGCCGACAACGGCGTTTCTGCCCAGTGACTCCTCATACCATCCCATCTCAGCCAATTTGGGATTGCCAAAGAGCATATCCTTGATAATGACCGTCATCTTACAAATGAATTCCCAATCCTTTTCAGGCGGAATAACCTTGGATTTGGTAATCACGTCAGGGAAATTCTTCCCTGCATTCTTGTCAAAGCCTTCCTTACAGTACGCTTTGACCCAGGACAGTGCTTTCTGATACTCAGCTTCGTCATAAATGCCGATTTGCATTCGGCGCAGTACCTCTACCTCATCTACCCACTCGGAGCGCAGACCGAAGAATTTCTGCATCACGTCTGCATCGCAGTAGCTGCCCGCAATACCCATACAAACCGATCCGATGTTGAGATACGCCTTGTTGCGCATCCAGCCCACCGCTACCGCACATCGAGCAAAACGGAGAATCTTCTCCGCAACGTCGGCAGGAATGGTGCGGTCAGTTGCATCTTGCACGTCGTGTCCGTAGATAGAGAATGCTGGTAGACCGCGCTGAGCGTGCGCCGCCAATACTGCCGCCAAATAAACTGCACCGGGACGCTCCGTTCCATTGAAGCCCCATACCGCCTTGATGGTAGTGGGATCCATATCGAAAGTCTCGGTTCCATAGCACCAACAAGGGGTGACCGATAGCGTTGCCACTATGTTTTCGGTAGAAAATTGTTCAGCTACCTTAGCGGCCTCTGCGCCGGAGCCAATGGTGGTACAGCCTACCACACACTGTACCGGTGTGCCATCGGGGTATTTCAGCGCAGAGCAGATCAGATCGGCTGCTGCGTGAGCAAGACCCATGGTCTGCTCCTCCAAACTCTCTCGTACACCGCCCCAGCGGCCGTCAATCACGGGACGAATGCCAATTTTAGGATACATCATCATTCTTCTCCTGTTCATCTGTATTTCAACTGTTTACTGATTGAAAAGCTGGAATTCGTAGAGACGAACCGTTCCGGCTCCGGAATCTACGGTATAGCCCTTGATCAAAACGTAGCGGGCGCTTTGCTCGCCGATTTGGAATGATACGATTTTTTCATTGCAAGCGGGTTGATAGTCCACGGATGTCCAGTTTACCGCATCGTTGGAAATCAGAATCTCCCATTCGGTCATATTGCCATAGGATTCCTTGGTCTTAGTATTGTAGATCGTATAAGTGTTGAAGATCTTCTCCTCACCCAAATCCAATACGATCCACTGGCGAGTGCCGTCCAGACTGTAGGTCTTGTCCTTAGCAGTGCTTCCGGTAGAGCACCATTTGGTTGCAACGTTGCCGTCAACCAACTTGGAGCCCCCCTCGGACGCATTGGTCTCGCCGGAGATTTTATAAACCGTTGCGTTCAGCGCAATGTTCGTACCCTCGGTTACGGGGGCATCCAGCTGTTCAGCGGTCAAATCGCCGGGATTCTTCTCAGTCACCATCGGATAGACGGGGTTTTCTACGAAAGGTAGATTTTCGGTCAGGAAGTTGCCCTCATAATCGGCAAAGCCTTTGAAGTCCCACTTGCCGGACTTAAAATCCTCGGCATATTGCTTGCGGATGTCCTCCATACAATCGTAACCGGTCACTTCCTTGACGATTTTGTTGAAGGTGTTGCTCGGATCGTAAGGATTATCATTTCCGCCCGACAATCTGCCACCCTTGATCTCGAAATTAATAGTGTCGATCAAACCGTTGACACGGTTGCCGTTCTCGTCCTGCGTAGTAGGCCAATGATAATCCAGATAGGTAAAGAACCACTTGGATCCGTCTCCGTAAGGCTCATAACCGGATTTATCCGATTTTGTCCAGTCATACAGATCGTTTTGGTTGGCGTCCTGATAGAGCTGAATAAAGCGACCGTCCGACCAGTGATGGTAGCGGAAACCGCCGAAGTTTGCCATATTCTCGGTCCACCATACGCTGCTGAACCAGTATTGCTGAACAGCGTGAGTCAGCTCGTGAGACCAGAAACCAATGTCGGTGGGCTCGGTGCAAACCTGCGTTCTGACCACAATGGTAGAACCAAGGCTGTACGCTACGCCATCATAGGTGGAATCGGCAATGTAGGTAATGATTTTGGGTTCGTTGCCTTTGCCCCATCTTGCGTTTACCTTGGGATATACCTTGTAAAACTGCTCAACCAGAGCGTCCATATATTTGGGATTGGGGAGCAAATCCCAGTCGCCGGAGAACTGTAGGTGATAAGTATCGTTGTAAGGGTCCTCGGCAGATTCAACGGTGAATGGAATAGACTTCAGGCACTTTCCGCCGCTGATGAAATTGATCCAGTATTCGCCGGATTCCACATAAGGAACGGTGAATTTGCCAACTCCCACATAACTTCCGTCTTCCGCTTGCTTGGGAATCAGATTTTTGTGGAAGATAATATCTCCTTCGGAAGTGGAATTCTTTTCACGGCTTACCGATACCAAATAGGTCGCGGGAAGGTTAGTGTGGAAGCTTACTTTCACGAATGCGCCGGTCTTTCCGCTGACAGACGAATAATCCACGGACATCCGCATATCAATCGACTGATAATAAACCATCAGCTTGCCCAGCTTTTTGTTCTCTACGATCTTCGCGCCCAGTGCTTTCACTTGATTGGCAGTATTGCGGTTGGTCTTCTTGATCGGCTCATCTTCAATGGAATAGTTGACGCGGTAGTAAACGATATCCCTTTCGTCATATTTAGCGTATGGACCGTCATCGTCCAATACGTGGGATACGAGATCGGAACCGGTACCCAAGAAGTTGTAGAGAGAGTAGTCTATGCCGGAATTGATCTTCCACTCATTTCCCGAGGTGACCATAGAGTAGCCGTCGTAAATCTCTTCCTTCGGCTCGGATTGTTGCACCACGGTCTGCAGAGTGGAAAGATCGGTGTTGAGCTGAACAGAATGTTCAACCTTGTTCCCTCCCGGAGTAGGCGAGACGCTGACACCTTCGGTGGTGGTTGCCTCGGTAGTGGTGGTTTCGACGGCAGTCTGCTCGTCCTTGCAGGAAACTGCAGTCAGCACCATCGTTGCCAGTAACAAAAGAAACGCGATTTTTTTCATACTGATACCCCTTTTCATATGATTTCCGTGCCGGAAGCACGGGTTAAAACGTTCAAATAGTTTTGATATGCCTCATCCCAGCCTGCTGTTTTGCCGGGCACAAACTGCCGGATTTTTTGCGTACGGGAGATCAACGCTCTTCCCTCTTCCACGCTAGTCAAGGCGCCGGATGCAAGAAGCTGAATCATTATATTTCCCAGTGCAGTAGCCTCCACAGGGCCTGCCACTACGGGGATCTGCATCGCATCGGCCGCCATTTGGCAAAGCAGTCCATCCTTTGCGCCGCCGCCCAGTACGTGAAAAGCAGTAAACTTCCGACCGGTGCAAAGAGAAAGCTGTCCAAGCGCCCGACGGTAAGTCAGCGCCAAGCTTTCGTAAATACAACGCATAATCTCGCCTACCGTACGGGGAACAGGCTGGCCGGTTGCCTCACAATAACGGCAGATCCGCCCGGGAATGTCGCCCGGTGCAACAAACAACGGATGATTGGGATCAATCAGACTGCGATACGGTTCTGCTGCAAGCGCTTCCCTCTCCAAATCTGCGTAGGAATACTCGATTCCCCGACGACGGTACTCTCTGCGACTTTCTTGAATCAGCCAAAGCCCGATGATGTTTTGCAGATAGTGGATCATCCCATCTGCGCCCAGCTCATTGGACAGCCCCTGTCGGCAGCCTTCGACAGTCAAAATAGGCTCGTCCAGCTCGGTACCCAGCAGCGACCAAGTTCCGCAAGAGACGAATGCAACGTTTCGGTTCGCCTCGGTCAAGGGGATTGCCGCCACCGCACACTGCGTATCATGTCCGGCTACGGTAATCAGCGGTCTGCCATCAGGCAAATATCCGCTGAAGGTGCCGCTTTTGATGGGTGTTCGGAAGAGCTTTTTGGGGATGCCCAGTTGTTCCAGCAACGGATAATCCCAATCCCTTGTTATTGGATTCAGCATCTGGGAGGTGGAGGAAACCGTTTCTTCCATACATATATTCCCCGTAAGAGAATAAGCAAACAGGTCGGGAATAAACAGCAAATGCTCTGCCCGACTCAGTAGCTCGGGATTCTCCTTCTGCAAGGCAAGCAGTTGGAAAAGCGTATTGATGGGTAGAATCTGATTGCCGGTGCGACAATACAGCTCCTCTGCAGATATTTTCTGCAATGTCTCTTCCACGCCCCCATTGGTTCTGGGATCCCGATAGTGTACGGGAAGTCCTAACAACTTGCCGTTTTCATCCAGCAAGCCAAAATCGACTCCCCAAGTATCAAAGCCAATGGTATCAAAGTCGCCTGCTTTTTGGATACCGATATGCACTTGCTCTAACAATGCGGGAAAGTCCCAACAAAGATGCCCGTCTTCGGTCACGGGATTATTGTCGAAGCGGTGGACTTCCTCGCAGGTGAGTGTACCGTTTTCATACGTTCCTTTAATGGCGCGCCCGCTTGATGCACCGAAATCAAATGCCAATACTGTAATTTTACGTGCCATCTTCTAATCCCTCAACGGTCGGTAGGTTCGCCATCCTCGGGACGGTCGAACTTTTTGTAACCGGGATGACGTCCCGTAATTCGATAGAAGGAGCGCAGGTCGATCAGCTTGTTGATATTCTTACGGCTGATATCGTAGCTACCGCCCAAAATGATGGCATTGATGGTGATCTTTGCCCAAAGCTCCAGACTTTCCATCCGATAATAGGCGGTAATCAGATCACTGCCTACCGTCAGTGCCCCGTGATTTTCCAAAAGCAGCACGTCATGCTCGCAAAGATATGGCTCGATGGCATCGGGAACCTCGTGAGTACTGGGCGTTCCGTAGGGTGTCACGGGAACTGCGCCGATTGCGGCAACATCTTCGATCATATTGTACATATCCATTGGTCTGTGGGCAACGGCAAAGCCGGTTGCGGCAGGGGGATGTGCGTGAATCACCGCCCTTACATCGTCTCGCTTTTCGTAGCAACGCAGATGCATTTTGAGTTCGCTGGAAGGGCGAAGACCTTCAGGAGCTTCCAGAATTTCGCCTTTGGCGTTTACACGGATCAGCTTGTCGGGTGTGATAAAGCTTTTGCTCATACCGGTAGGCGTGGTAATGAGCGTTCCGTCCTCTAACATTACCGATACGTTACCGTCGTTGGCGGCAACCCACCCCAGCTGCCACATTTTGTGGCATATATCACAAATTTGTTCTTTTATTTCGGAAATGGTCATAGTCTGCCTCTTTTCTGATTCCTATCAATCTCTTCATTCTTATTGTAACGATTTTGCCATCGATTCGCAATGCTTTTGAAAGATATTATAAATCCAGTATACGAATTCGAAAGATAACATAAATTTTTCACTGCATAATAGGCAAAAATCCCCACAAACAGATTGCGGGGATTGGTGTGCATGCGGAGTGTTATTCCTTTTCGCGCCGGAGCCAGCCTTCCGGAATTTCAGTGACAGGATCGGGGAGAACCAGCCGCTTGCCGATCTTAGCATATTCTTCTGCCAAATTATCGTCGATGGTTCCCTCCTTGTTGGGAGTGAGATTCAGGATGAAGTTCACGTTACGCGCCGCACATTTATCAATCCAATTCAGCGCAAACTGTGCGTCTCCTGTCAGCGTGGTTCGGTCGATCTCACGCCACATCCATGTTCCGGTAAGCTTTTGGCATAGGATTCCGGGACCCTCAAAATCTGGATGGATCTCCTGCCCCGCTCCGTTTTCGAAGAACATTATGTCGGTTCCGTCAATGCCGTGCGTCCAGCCGATGTTCATTACCAGACAGTTCGGCTGAATAGATTTGATCAGTCCGTCCAACTCCTCGAAAGGCAGTTCATCGTAAGATGGGCCTCCCCAAGGAGCGTTCCAACCATCCAGAATCAGGAAGGGGATCTCGCCGTAATTGGTCAGCAGCTCGGTGAGCTGTCCCTTGATCATCTTCTTATGTTCTTCGGTGCAGGTTTTGCGGTTGCATCCTGCGGTGATATCCAGAATGGAGAAATACAGACCCGCTTCGATGCCCTCAGCTCTGAAGGCATTCAAATATTCCGCCACTACATCGGTCCGATTGGTTGCATTGCGCACACAATGCTCCGAATACTGCGTCGGCCAAGTTGCGAATCCCTCGTGATGCTTGGAGCTGTAGGCTGCAAAACGGCAACCGGCACTCTTGGCAACCCTTGCCCACTGCTTGCAGTCAATGTGTGAGGGGTTCCACTCTTTCTCATCAAAGGGAAATTGGCGGGGGAGTCCTGCATTTTCGTGATCGTACTCCCAATCCTCAATAGAACCGGTGTTAAACTGGATCGTTCCGCTGTTAAAGTGGATAAACGCTCCGAATCGAAGATTGACGAAATGTCTTTGCAGTTCCAAAAGATCGCTCATAATCGTTCCTCCTTGCGGTGTTTCCGCACATAAATTGTAGTTTCATTATATCGGCACCCAAAGATCCTGTCAATCAATACCGTAATTTTGGATAATCAATCAAACAATATCATAATATTTTATAATTTAATTGTATTGCATTTCAATCCGTGATCTGCTATACTGTAAAAAACACTGTCAAGGAGGAATGATATGGCACGAAAAAACAGTCCGAAAAGCTGCGAGGTACTGACTCCTGAGTTTTTCTTGGAAGAGAAGCAGTTCAATATTTGGAATTGCTATTCGGAGGAACACAGTAATTTTAACGGCAGACTGCATTTTCACGAGTTTTACGAGCTTTCGGTTATATACGAGGGAACCTCTCGATTTATGGTGAACGGAAGCGAGTATGCAATGGGAGTGAAAAGCCTACAGCTCATTCGGCCGTCCGATTATCATCGCCAACTGACGGGTGAGGGAGAACACATCCGCTATTACAACCTGATGTTTTCTGCGGATTTCATCTCAAGCGATTTGCTGAAGGTGCTGGAGGAATGTCCCGGTCCGTTGTGCGCCAACGCATCGGATTCTGAGTGGAGGGATCTTTTACGGCTGATTCGGGCAATAGAGCAAACGTTCAAGGAAGAATTCGATGATCCGTTGGCACAAATCTTCATCCGCGCCAACGTGGAAAATCTTTGTATATTTATTATGAAGCATCAGAAAAATCGAACCGCCTCCCATATCGAAACGATGCAAGAGCCCATTCGTCGCACACTGGAATTTATTCAGCGGAATTATCGCAAGGAGATTCATTTGGCAGATGCAGCAAATGTGGCAGGGCTATCACCCACGTATTTGTCAGCATTATTTCATTCCACAATGGGGGTATCTTTTTCCATCTATCTAACCGGGTATCGGCTTCAGATTGCTGAGCGATATCTACGAACCAGCAATCTGTCGGTAAAGCAGATCGCCGCTGTTTGTGGATTCTCTACTTATCCATATTTCGTGACTGCGTTTAAGGCAGAGTATGGCACTCCTCCCGGAACATTCCGCAAACAAATGCTAAATCAATAAATGCTCTTGCACGCTTTTGATCAAATCCGTGATTTTTGTAAATTGTACAGTAACGAATGGATGGCTTTTGCATATACAAATCGCTATAATAGAAACAAGGAGGGGTGTCCATGCCCAAAGATAGAATTGCCGTCCCAATGCTGGTGCGAAGCGACGGAGAATTTCGAAAAAACAATTTAGAAATCCGTCACAAGTGTTTTAAGGGTGAATCCCATCTGCATTGGCACGATTATTATGAATTGGAATATATCAAATCCGGAAGCATCACCTATCAGTACAACGGAAACTCCTATACTCTATCTGCCGGCTCTGCCTATTTAGTAACTCCTTCGGATTATCACAATATTATCGCATACGAAGCAGAGCTCTATAACATTGCCTTTAACGATGCGCAAATCTCCCGTGATTTTCTGGAAAAGATCATTTCCTATCACGGCGAAACGGTTGTTCAACTGAACCGATCAGAACAGAACTCCATAGAACAGCTATTAGGATTGCTTCTGCAGGAATACGAGCGGAATGACGAATTCAGCGAATATGCGATGCATCATTTGCTGGAGGCGGTATTGGTTTATTTTGTCCGCGCACTCCCCGATCAAAAGGTAAGCACAAAGAATCACAGCAATGCTGTAATGCAAGCTGTTTCCTATGTCCATCTGCATTTCAAAGAGAAGCTGACCCTGCGGGAAGTCGCAGCTGCGATCCATCTGACTCCCAATTATTTGGGGGAGATTTTCAAGGCCGAGATGGGACTTTCCTTTTCCGCTTATCTGATGCAGACCAGACTGGTATTTGCTCGCAGTCTGCTCCAAAACGGACGATGCACCGTTACACAAGCCGCATTTGCATCTGGGTTCAATTCGCCCGCATACTTTTCAGAACGTTTCAAGAAGGAATACGGGTATCCCCCTTACCAAGAAGCGACAATTGCTGCGATCTCACCCACTACTGCCAATCCCGTAAAGGAATTGTAGACGAACCCTAATCGACTGTCTGCATTGTGCAGGCTCGAAATACATTCTGTCCGAATCCCCAAGGAGTTCTTATGAAAAGATTTCTTTCACTCTCATTGTCCTGTGCCTTACTGCTCCCTACTCTTGTAGCCTGCAGCTCGGGAAGCAGCGACACACTGTCTGCAACGTCCTCTCCTTCCTCCACTACCGCTCCTGTCAAATCAGTAGAAATCGATCCACTGATTAAGGAACTGGATTTTAAAACGGTGGCAATTGAGTATACCAAGAGGATGATCGAGGATTACTACGATACTCGCGGTGGAAATCTGAGTACAACCCCCGGCGGAAATACTGCAGTCGTTTGGGGTGTGGGTGCATTCGCTGAAACCCTCACAGAAGCGTATCGATTGGCTCCTGAGGATCCCCAGATCCGCTCGGCATATCAGAAGATGCTGGATACTACCATTCAAAAATACCGTGCCGAGTTGAATACGCGAGACGGAAAGATCATCTATTACAATGCAAGCGCAGGCAACTCCGGTGACTATTATTATGACGATAACGAGTGGATTGCGCTGGTTTATCTGGAAGCCTATCAAATGCTGGAGGAAAAAAAGTATCTCACTTATGCGGAAGAGATTCTCGAACTGATCTGGCACGGCTGGGATGAAGAAGAGGGTGGCATCCATTGGAAGGGCGATCATTCGGGCCCCACCACCTGCTCCAACGGTCCCGCCATCATTGCGTATGCAACTCATTATCAGCTGACTCAAAGCGAAACCTCGCTGACCCGCGCAAAAACCATCTACGAATGGACGAGAAGCTTGAAAAATATGCGGGAAGGCGATCTGTACAAGGATAGCAAGGGCAACGGCTGGAAGGCAAATTACAATCAAGGGACGATGATCTACAGCGGCGCACTCCTATACGAGATCACCGGTGATACCGATTACATAAAGCACGCCAGAGCAACGGTAACCAAATCGGCGGGAGGAACGGCATTTAAGAGGCAAGGAAAATCCTACTATGATTTTGACAACGATATTGAAAACCCTTGGATGAACGGCTGGTATATTCGCGGTTTGATGAAGTATTTTGAAGTGGATCCTTCGAAGCGCATAACTTACCTGGAAGCTGCAGCACAAGTGATGAGCGTTGCTCTGAGTAAACAAGGGAATGACGGATATATCCCCAACGATTTCGGCAACACGGATGGATCGGTGGATATGGATATCGTCAAGCAGGCAGGAATTCCAACACTGTTCGCACTTTTAGCCCATTGGCAAGAAATCTGGGACGGTACGCAATATGGATTCAACCAATAAAGCTCGCACAAAAGTGCGAGCTTTATTGGTTGGGGGTGTTCAATTTTGATAATTTCTCTTCTTGGAAACTACGATAGCCATTGTGATCAGTGCGACAGCAGAAACTACCATCAGCACAGTGAATTCATCGCCGGTCTTGGGAGGCTTATCAGTGCCATCTTGCGTGCCGGGAGCAGGATCGATCTTTGGAATGATTGTACCTTCCTCAACGGTCACGCCGCAGTCCTTGCAAATCTTGTCGCCGGTGTAGCCATCCTCGGTCTCGGTTGCTTCCTTAGCATTCTGAACTTCGGTGTTTGCGTGAGTGCAAGGCGCCACGTATGCGGGATCATTGTAGGTTAGAAGCTCGTCCAGCTGCATCTGATTCTCTGAGGTCATAACGATCTTGTAAGAGGTGTATGCAGCGGGAGTATCTACGTTAAAGCCGAAGGGAGTGTGGTTGACGGCGCCCATATCGGCGTTGCCCACGCTGTCGATCAGCGTCCACTCATTACCGTCATTGGAACCGTACAGTCTGATAACGATGGGGTTTCTGGAAGGAGAACCGGCGGTGTCGTTGCCGGTAACCAAAACGTAGTTGGTTACGGTAACCGCTTCGGTATAGGACCAGGTAACAGTTACGTTTGCTTCATTATGAGTACCGAACTTGGTGCCGTCCGCTTCGGTATACTTGCCGTCAAAGAGCTTTGCCACGCTCTCGTTCACCGCATTGAAGATCTCATTCTGAGAAGCATCGTCCAGCTTGACGGAGTTCTGGTCGATCTTGTCGTTCAGCGCGGTCATTGCCATGATTGCCGCGGTTTCATCAGCGGTCAGCGCCTCGCCAGCAGGCTTTTCACCCTTCATGCACAGGACATTGATAGCGTCGCCACCTGTCCATGCCACAGAGCCGTCCTTAGCTTCCACCTTCCAGGATACACTGTAAGTGGTCGCAAAAGAGGGAGCGAAGCCGCTGTCGGTCAGCACGAAACGCAGATAACCGGAAGTTTCGTTGCTAATCCATACGGAAGCGGTCTTGGCGGTATAATCGACACCGTCGATCGTACAAATAAAATTGTATTGCTCGACTTTTGCAATAGCGTTCTTGCCGGTTCCACCGGTTATGTCTACTACTGCCTGCCAAAATGCGCTGTCGCCCACATGAATTACGTAGGCAAGATCGTCGCTAAGACCGTTTGCTTCGTCGTTGACACCCTCGAAGCCGGTATTGTTCCAATCGGTCACGGCGTTGGGCTCTGCCGCAAATGCCGTCATACCGAGTGTGCCAATCAGCAGAATGGCAGTCAAAGCGAGTGTGAGAATTTTCTTCATGGTTTTCCTCCTAATATTCCGCCGAAGCGGTGTCGGCGGTTCGTTAAAATTATTGTAGCACAGTACGATTTTTATTGTCAATTAACGAATCAATTGAATATTTTCAGTAATCACGGTTTTTGTGGAGATCCGTTCTATTTTTGTCCTCGAATAGAAAAATTCAAAAAGATGGAATGTATTCGCTCACCCAAATTCAATTCAATCACTTTTCCAATAAATCGTTGATTTTCTAATCAATTTCCGCTGATTACGGATTGCTTTTCCAAACCGATACACGATATAATGATGATAGCATTCACAGAAATCTCTTCGGAAAGGATGAATTCAAATGAAAAAAATACTGATCCTGCTGCTTGCAGCGCTTTTGCTGGCATCCTGCGGATCAACCAAAACCGCGGAGCCAACCACTACTCCACCAGTCACGGTAACTGACGATGGGTTTGCTCCCTCCCCTGCCCCGACGGGGACGCTCCCGGCGCTTACCGAGAAAACACCCACTACCAACACTCCCGAGGACGAGGAAATTCCCCTTACCGATCTATCGGCATTCATCGGCTCCTTTGGCGTTTCCTCCGGCGGACGGCTAATGACTTTCGTCTCGGACGGAGAGGATGCCATCCTCACCTTCCGTACCGATTCGGGCGTGGAAACGGTCAGCGGCAAACTAAGTGCCACCGATCGGACGCTGACTGTGGGTGAGCGTGCCTACACTTATGCCTTCTGGAACGGAATGCTGTTGCTCAATTTGGACGATCAACCTTACATTCTGCAAATGGGTGACACCATTGCCTCCCCCTTGCTGAAGCTTCTGTCCGGCAGCTATGCCGGAGATGGGTGCACCGTTGTGAGCAAGGACGGTACTCTGACCATAGCCCTTGAAGGGAATACGCTCAACGGGATTCCTGCTATCGAATCCTCCGGTAAGATTACGCTCATCGATGTCGAGAGTGCGAACCGGGCGCTCAATGCAACTGCTACTGCCACCTCGGTAGAAACCGGCGGCAGAGATGCAAAGTATGCTATCGACGGAGATTTGGGCACCCGTTGGTCTTCTGAGTACAAAGATAACCAATCGCTGACGCTGGATCTCGGCTTCCTGCAAACCGTAGGAACCGTCCGCATTTATTGGGAGACTGCAGCAGGAAAGGACTACGACCTCCTCCTGTCTGCGGACGGTGAAAACTGGAAGAACGTTGCCGCCGTCAAGGGCAACTCCACCGCCAACGAATGGCTGACCTACGAATTCGAGCCACAGTCCGCCCGCTACGTTAAGATGGACGGTCATACCCGGGTAGGAGAATACGGTTTCTCTATCTATGAGATGGAGGTCTATCACCACTATGCGCCGGCGCTGTCCTTCACCTGCGCTGCAGATGCAGACGGCATTGCGCTCACCCTAAACGGAACAACTTATCATTTGAAGGAGGCAAATTAAATGTGCGGAAAAAAGATTCTATCGGCAGTTTTACTGCTGGCCACTCTGTCTCCTATTATCATTGCTTGCACAAAGCAGAATGGAGATACCATGACCACGACACCCATAGTCAACAATACTGACATTCCCAAGTCGGACGTAAACATCACCTACACCCGCGGCGAGGGCACACTCCTGCTTGCCGCCGGCGAAACCGTCTCCGTCACTCTGGCAGGACGGTACGAGATTCTTGCCCCTGACGAGCTGGCAGTTACCCACGCCTGCATCCGTAACGGTAACAGCACTACCGTCACCTTGACCGGTAGAGTGGAGGGAAATTCCTGCCTGCTGGCCGTCTCCGAAAGCGGTGAGAGCTTTGCCATTCCGCTGACCGTCTGGTCGCCCGCTCCCGAGGGCGAATCGGTCAATCGCGCACTAACCGCAGAGATCGCAGGAATGCCCGCCAATTCCCCCGCCGCCGAACAGCCCGCCATGCTGGGCGACGGCAGCAACTCCACCAAATGGCTGGTATTTGCCGACACAGCCCAGCTGACGTTTGCCATGGAAAACAAAATCCCCCGTACCATCAGCCGTTATACCCTCACCTCTGCCAACGACGATCCCGATCGTGATCCCGCCGCATGGGTGCTGGAGGGCTCCTCAGATAGTGAAAATTGGGTAGAACTGGACAGCCGATCCAATGAGGTCTTCAGCGGTAGGCATACTTCCAACGAGTACGAGATCGCCTCTTCTGCCGCTTACGCCTTCTACCGTCTGCGGATCACCGAAAACTGCGGCGGTAACGAGACTCAGCTTGCCGAAGTATCACTGTGGGAAGATGGAACCGGCAAGGCATTCACCATTCCCGACGCCGCATCTCGCAAGTCGCTAACCCTTTCCACCTCCGCCGTTTGCATAGTCGAGGGCACGACAGTCTCACTATCCGCAGAAGAGGATGGTGTTTACTATGCTACAACCAGCAGCGACACCGTTGCGCTGATTCCCACCGATAAGGGTGTCACCCTTTGGGGGCACAACGGCGGAGATGCTACCGTTTGGGCTTTCACCACTGAGGGCGCGGTTGCCGCCTGCAAGGTCCACGTGATCGGCGAGGGCAGTTACATCAACTGCACCACCGCCTTTGAAGGTAGCTATGACGGCTCTGTGAAAGCAGCCTTCGACGACGACCGCACCACCTCCGCCAAGCTGTCGGGGAGTGACGTAACTGTGGAATACGCTATGACCGATGCGCTCTGCGCGGTCAACCGTTACGCCATCGTATCGGGCACCGACGATGAGGCCTGCGATCCCAAGAGCTGGACGCTGGAGGGCTCGGTAGACGGAAAGAATTGGGTAGTACTGGACAGCCGCACCGACGAGGTCTTCCAAGGCAGACAGCTAAAACGGATCTTTGATTTTGAGAATACCGTGTGCTACACTCACTTCCGACTGCACATTTCCGCCAACAACGGCGGCAAGAATACGGTCATCACCGAGATCCAATTCTTCGAAAACGGCCCCTTCCCCGAATCATGGGCACTGGGCGATTTCGTGAAGCTGGACAAGGCTAATCCCATCCTCGTTCCCAACACCGTGGATTCCTTCATTGATCCGGTCAGCGGAGAGGTAGTCTATTGGTCCAATGAAGCTCTGTACAATCCCACCGCTGTGGTCAAGGACGGCGTGATCGCGGTGCTCTATCGCTCTCAGGATCATCCGCTGGTTTCCCGTGTGGGACTGGCTCTCTCCACCGACGGCGTGCATTTTGACAATTTGGGCGCACCTATTCTGTACCCCGACAATGACGATTGCTATCCCTTCGAGATCGGCGGTGGTTGTGAGGATCCCCGTGTAGTGCGGGATACAGACGGCACCTACTATATGTACTACACCGCCTATAACCGCCCCAACGGACTTGCCCTCCTCTTCGTGGCAACTTCCACCGACCTGATCCATTGGGAAAAGCAAGGCGGCGCATTCGACAAAGCTTACGATGGCAAATATGCCGGCGTGTGGGCAAAGTCCGGCTCGGTTATCTGCGATATGGTGGGAGATCAGTTCGTCGCTCATAAGTTTGAGGATGGCTACTATTATATGTACTACGGCGAAGGAACAATCTACCTTGCTCGCTCCACAGACCTGATCAACTGGACGCCCCTGGAGGACGAAGCCGGCCATCTGATCGCGCCGATGTCCCCCCGTGCCGATCATTTTGACGCGCGGCTGGTAGAATGCGGTCCGCAGGCCATCTACAGCGAGTACGGCATTCTGCTGATCTACAACGGTGCCAACGCTGATCCTCAGGGTAGTGGCGATTCTATGCTGATTTACAACGCCTACTGTCCCGGACAGGTACTATTCGATCCCAAGGATCCCACCAAGATTTTGGATCGTACCGAAACCTACTTCCTGTATCCCGAAAAGGATTACGAACTGGACGGTCTGGTAAACAACGTCTGCTTCGTGGAGGGTCTGGTCTATTACAACGGCAGCTGGTATCTCTACTACGGTACCGCCGACAGCCGCCTGGCGGTTGCAATCTACACCCCAGATGTACGGGATGACAGTGCGCTGACTGCCGCCATCGCCGCCGCTGAAGCAGCAGGTTATGAGGGCGATCTGCTGTCCACCGCCTATGCCGCTCTGCAAAGTGCTTACTACAAGCAAGCATGGGTAGACGACATCGCCGCACGACTGACAGCAGCAATTGGATAAGATGATACTTCCATAATTACGATCAATAGGGCTGACCGGCGATTGCGGTCAGCCCTCATTTTTTCTCTTGAGACACAATATACGGATTGCCAATCATACAAATTTGATATATAATAACCATATTAACAAACCCAGGATTGTATGTGCAATAAACGGAGGTAGCAAAATTGGAAATAAAAAATGCTAACATAGACGCCGGAAAGGCGTTTGATTGGGGTAGAACTTCTGCCGATTACGCCAAATACCGTGACATCTATCCCGACAAATTCTATCAAAAATTAATCCAACGAAACCTTTTTACAGAAGGACAAACAGTGTTGGATCTCGGCACAGGTACCGGCGTATTGCCAAGGAATCTGTATCGCTACGGTGCGAAATGGATAGGCACGGATATTTCAGAGAATCAAATCGCTGAAGCCAAGCGGATAGCAAGCGAACTGGATATGGATATCGACTTTTATACAATTGCCTCCGAGGAAATTGATTTTCCCGACAGTTCTTTCGACGTGATCACCGCTTGTCAATGCTTTTGGTATTTCGATCACGCCAAATTGACTCCGAAGCTCGCAAAGATGTTAAAACCGAATGGACGCTTGCTCATACTTTATATGGCTTGGTTGCCTTATGAAGATAAAATTGCGGGCGCGAGCGAAGATTTAGTGCTCCAATACAGCCCTCAATGGTCGGGCGCAGGAGAGGTAAAAAAGCCGATCCATATTCCGGATGCTGTGTATAACCACTTTGAGCTCGTAAGTCACGAAGAATATGATCTCGCAGTTTCATTCACGAGAGATACTTGGCACGGACGGATGCGAGCTTGCAGAGGTGTGGGCGCATCCCTCAAGGAAGATGAATTAGAGCGCTGGGACAAAGAGCATCGAAAATTGTTATCCGAAACAGCGCCTGAGAAATTTGAGATACTACATTATGCGGCTATTGCAGAATTAAAGAAAAGATAACAGAAAATTGCATCGGATTTCATTTGCCGTATGCACATAAAATCCGATACTTCCATTCACCAACGCATCTAACTTGCGAAAGATTTGAGTAATTCAAAAAACTCGTGAGCCGCCAGCTCACGAGTTTTTTGTGCCGTTAGACCTTGCACAAATGTTTCGATTCTATTTCCCTATTGCAAACAGAACTCTCTCATTCCTCTATCACCAAATATCCCTTCTCTACCGATCCGGGCAGAGCCAGCTTTTTCGTTGCCTTCATCCCTTCGAATCGGATGGTAGCGGTCTTGGTGATGCTATCGGAGCGCTCTTCCACCGATAGGATGGTTCCGCTACCGAATTTTGTGTGCTTGACCCGCTTGCCCACCAGCATTTTTGCGGTGTACATCTTAAGATCGTGGGCGATCAGCGGCGCAGGGGAATTATGACTTCCCTTCTTCGGCTTCTCTTTGATGGTGGAAGTCTCATACACGGGCGTTTGATCCCGCTCTGCAATCATCTCGGAGAGCGTCATCAGTTGTGCAGTGCCGCCCTTGTACTCTACCAAGAGCCGCTCACCGCACTGAGCGATCACAGTTCCCTTCCCTTCCGTCCGATGGATGTAGGACTTGCCACAGAGGTTCTTCTTCACGAAAGACAGCACGTCGCTGTCATCTATCACTTCATAAGGCAGGCTCCGCATCACTTCGGCAGTGAATGCGGAAGAGGCTTGCTCGCAAGTGAACAGATACAACTCCGCCTTGGCACGGGTCATAGCGACGTAATAGAGCCGCCGCTCCTCTTCGTAGAGCTTGAGCTCTTCGTCGCTCACCGCATCTTCTGCCGAAATCGAGGGCAGAATGCCGTCCAATACGTCCAGCAGGTAGACTCTCTCATATTCCAATCCTTTGGACGAGTGAATGGTAGAGAGTGTCAGCTTGTTGGCACTACTGTTGGTGTGCGCTCCTACGATCTCCTTCAGCTCCTCCAGCCGTCGCAGGAGTGCCAGTGCAGACGGCTCGTTTGCCGCCAGCATTCGCAGGATGGCATATTTGCCACGATCCAGCTTATTGTTCTGCACATACTGTCCGTAGCCCATACGGTACCAAATGCGGTCGATGGCATCCACGGCATTGTCCGTAGGAAGCAACTCCATCATCTGCGCCAGCTCAATCACGCCGTCTTTGACATAGCCTGGCAGATCGGGGACCGAGGCCAGTTCCTCAAACAGCGGTTTTCCGCTGTTTCGCCCTGTGATACAGGCAACCTCCGCCGCTTTTTTGGGAATGCGCAGATCGAAGCGATAGTAGATCCGCATAAACAGATCGGCGTCCGTGGGTGCGTGGGCGAAATGGATGATGTCGGTGATATCTCCCACCACTCGGTTGGAGAAGAAGGCTTCCTCGGGCTTTTTGCAGTTGTAAGCAATGCCTTTTCGCTCAAAATGATCGATCAGCGGCATGGCGCTGTCGTTGTTGCGATACAGGATCGCCGTGTCCCCATCGCACTGCTGGGCAAGGGCAAAGAGGTATTTGTACTGCGCCGTGCGATCCAAAGCGTTGATCTTCTGCACCGCAAGCCCACTCCCACGGGTTGCTTCGATCACCTTCTCACGGCGGAAACGATTCTCCTTCACGAAAGCGTTGGCGGCGGCAACTACCTCCACGGTGGAGCGAAAATTCTGCTCCATCAGGAGTATTTTTGCCCCGTCGTAGTCTTTTTCGAAGTTCATCAATGCCTCGGGATAGGCGGCACGGAAGCCGTAGATGCTTTGATCCTCGTCGCCTACCATAAAGAGGTGGCCGTATTTGGACGCCAGCAGTTTGATGATATCGTGCTGAATCTTAGAGGTGTCCTGAGACTCGTCCACGCAGAGATAGTGGAATTGGTCTTGGAAATGCGCCAACACGGGTGGGCATTTTTCCAAAAATGCAAGGGCGTAGCGCATCTGATCGTCATAATCCATCAGATTGCGCCGTCTCAGCTCGGCACAGTAGGCACGGTACAGCTCGGTGAGTTTGGGCAGATCGCTCTTGAATGCATCGATCTTCTCGTCGGAGAGGCGCATATTTTTGATGTATGTGATGGCAGATTGAACGTTCTTGATGTCGCTGACGGTGGGATACTCGCCCACGATCTGCTGGTACAATTCGCTCACAAGCTTCGCCTGCTCGCTTTCTGCGATGAGTTCGTGGGCACGTTTGCCGTAGGTAGCGCAGTAGTAGTGGATGATCTTCTGGCAGATACCGTTGATGGTGCGAAACTCCATCCGATCTGCATATTCGCGCCCAAATTTGGCGGCAAAACGAGCCTTCATCTCCTCGGTGGCTGCAACGGTATAGGTCACGGTGAGGATGGAAGCGGGATTGATGCCGCAAACGTGCACCATATAACCCAGACGATGGATCAGCACGGTGGTTTTTCCGCTCCCCGGCACAGCGAGGAGAAGGGTCGCCCCCTCCACCGACTTCACAGCGGCCAGCTGTTGGGGCGTGAAGGTGGAGAGGTGGGTCTTAGTAAATTCTTGTTCGGTCATAAGTGGCTCCGATGGGGGTGGTTTGGTTGTAGTATATTATACTATATTTCTGTCAATTTTTCAAGCAGAATCAAATGATCCCATCGGAAATCGCGCAATCTTGATGCCGCTTTTTCGGGTATTGGGAGCGTAGGCTTCGCCATAGTAGACGATACAAAAACGGCTACGGTCAATCATCTCGTAATTGCGCTCCACATACACTGCCCTGCCTGCGCCCTTGATCTTCTTGGGTCCTCGTAGCGTTCCAGCAGATAGACTTTGTAGTCATCGCTGATGACCGGAAACTCTGTACGCACATAAGCTCGTTTGGTGTGAAAGCACCATCGTAGATGCTGTTGATGCCTCTCGATTCATACTGTTGCACTACACATGATTTCCTTGACATAGTCCTCCTAGTTAGTGTATAGCACGGTGGCTATGCTTCGACCTATGACAACCTGTTTATGCTCGCTCCAACGGCTATTTCTTATAATTCACCATATATTAATTGCTGAGCTTTGATTCAGCAGACTTATTAGTATACGTCCTCTTGAAGCAAATAAGCGTATCGTTAATCTTAAATGGTGGTTGTCGGGTAAATGATTTGATGCAATCAGACAACAAAGTGATTTCCAACAACTTGTAAATTGCTAACTGCCCTGCTCCGCCTCGTGCGTTTTTTTCCGTTCACAAACTAAGCGCTCCCCTACTCCCGAAACAACCGCTCCCAAATTCGCTTCGATATCCGAATCTGATTTCCTTCCCACTTGCGGAGTTTACCGGCATCCACAGACAACTGCCGGGCGTATTGGGATAGTGTCAGTCCCAGTGCCTTCCTTTCGGCTTGAATCTGCTTACCTTGGTCGTTATACAGGAAAAGATTATACTCATCCAATAATTGCTCCACTTCAATCCCGTACAAATCTGCGATTGCTCGGATCTTGTCCGACGGATAATAATCCCTTCCCTCCTCTTCGTAATGGATATACGTGCTGCGATCAATGCCGGCATAATCGGCTACCTCCCGTTGAAGCAAGCCTTTACTGTACCGATACCATCGCAGCTTGTCCGCCACCGTTTCGATTTGTGTCGGATCAGGATAGCGGAGATTGAACTTCTCCGCCTCTGCAAGGAAGTGCGGTTTGAATAATGGAAAGCTGTGAACGTACAACAGCTTCACTTCCGCCGTCCCTGATATATGCCGTAGCAATACGATCACTTGTCCACCAATGTTGCACCAAATGACCCATTTTCCTTCATTTTGGCCACTATTTTCTACTTGAACAGGCTTCGGAGCCGCTATGTTAGAATAGCATTCTGCAAACAACGCCCCGC
>JAFTKV010000041.1 GCA_017453085.1 Clostridia bacterium | reverse complement strand
TGTACTCACGCTGAACAAATACCGATGTGATTTGTCCAATCGCAGTAGATCTTTCTTCACCTGATAAGTCAAAATCCGTATAGTTGAATGCACTTTCAAAAGCATCACCTATCCGATGAAGCGAATGATTACTGTTTTCTACAAGCACTGTTTGCAGCTTTACAATCTGATCAAATACCTCTTTTGCGGTTAGGGTTTGATTCTCTTCCATTTGTTTGTCCTCCATATCTTCATTTGGAGGGCACGCAAGGCATATGGTATGTTCATCTATGAAGCGTGCCCTGCCGTTTTTTACAAGACCTTTCGCCCGTTTGGGATAGGTCGCCTCATATTCGTTTCCTTGCTCGTCAATTACACGCACGTTTTTTTCGATGGGTGTCGCCCCCTTGTATTGATTTGCATTTCGTGAATTTCGTTTTTTGTTATGGGTGTCTTCCCCGATCACATGGATAGCATAGCATATTTGGAAGGGCTTGTCAAGAGAAGATAAAAAAATCAAGGCATAAGCCTTGATTTTTTTAGATTACCCAATATATCCGATCAGCACCTTCAGCGTATTCAGCACGCCGTCAACGTGAGAGCGCTCGTAGCCGTGGGAAGCATACACACCTGCGCCGATGAGTCCGTGCTTGATATCCCAGCCTGCACGGAGAGTGGCTTCCACGTCGGAGCCATAGTGAGGATAAATGTCAACAGCATAATCGGCTTCCATCTTCTCTGCAGCGTTGATCAGACCGGTAACCACGTCATAATTGTAGGGGCCGCCGCTGTCCTTGGCACAGATGGAGACCTGCTTTTCAGTACAAGCAAGCGATCCTCCTACACAGCCCATATCTACAGACAGACCTTCGGTCACACCTGCCGGGACGGAAGCGGAACCGCCGTGGCCTATCTCTTCGTAAACGGTGATATGACCGTACACACGTCGATCGGGGGTGATGCCCTCGTCCTTCAGATACTTGGCGTAGCCGAGAAGGATGGCGACCGACAGTTTATCATCAAGGAAGCGGCTCTTGATGTAGCCGGTATCGGTGATCTTCAAGCGAGGCTCTACGCAAACGATATCGCCTACACGAATGCCAAGCTTCGCGGCATCTCCTGCAGAACGAACGTCCTCATCCAGTACTACTTCGATAATATCAAAGCTACGGACAGTGGAGTTGTAGCTGCCGTTGACGTGAACCGAAGCGTTAGACAGCTGAATCGTACCGGTAACGATTTTACCACTGCGGGTAACTACCCGAACATCCTCGGTTTCGATATTGTGTGGTGACAGTCCGCCCAAGGGAACCATTTTCAGTCTGCCATTGCCCTTGATCTCGGACACCATTGCGCCGAGGGTGTCGAGATGAGTCTCCACCAGAATGCCGTTCTCGGGCTTGCCGCCCAGATCGACGATGACACCGCCTTTGACGGTTCGCTCGGGTGCATAGCCGAGACGGGTCAGCTCCTCTGCAACGGCTGCTACAGCCTTTTCGGTATAACCGGTGGGAGAGTCGATAGCGATGATCACTTTTAGCTGTTCCAGTATGTAATCTACGTAAAAATTGAGTTTAGTGTTATCCATGATTAATCTCCTGAATATTTTTTATCATTCTAACACAGATTTCGAAAAATTGCAAGAGATTTCTGCTATTCTGCGCAAATCAACCGATAATTGATTGACAAGCACATATGTTTGGATTATAATAAAGAAAAATCCCGTTTTCGGGAGAAAGGAGCCGTGCCGTGCAATCTGAAGCAACCAAACAAGTCAAGCGTCCCAAGAAAGAGCGCGAGCTCTCTTTCGGTCGGGTGATCGCCAATAATTTCTACGTTCTGCGAATCATTCAGGAGGTTGCGCCTTTTTATCTGGTGACCTATTTTCTTTGGTCAGTTGCGGGTGCACTGATCAACTTCCTGACCGGCACGTATCTTTTGCGGTACGTCATCAACACGTTTCAGGTAGGAGGAGACGTTCAGAAGATCTTTCTCTTCATCGGAATCTGCGCACTGGCGAATCTGGGATTTAATTTCTTCATCGACTGTCTGCGACGCTTTCTCTATCCTCGCTACAATCAGCGGATCGTGGCACGGGTGGAAAAGATGCTCTTTGAAAAAGCCGCAGAGGTGGAGCTTGCCTGCTATGAGGATCCCGCCTTCTACGATAAATACGTACGCTCTATGGAGAACTCCTATCAGAAGTGTATGAACACGGTCTATACCGTGGACGGACTGATCTGGGCAGCGGTGTCTATGTCGGCAAACGCCATTATGATCGTGACCATTGATCCGATTTTGCTGATCTTTGCGCTTCTCCCTCTGCTGCTGGGCTTCGTGCAGAAAAAGCGCAACAACGTTTTGCATGAGTTTGACCAAAAACGAGATCCCATTGACCGAAAGATCAATTACGTGCAGCGCACCTTTTATCTGGGCGAGTACGCCAAGGAAATGCGACTTTCCGAAATGTACAAAGCTATGTTTGCCAAGCAAAAGGAATCGTGGCTGGACTACAAAAAGCTGATCGCCGACTATGGCTTTGCCAAAGGCTTTACGATCTTCCTCACCAATTTCGGCAAGGACGGTGTGATCGTGCTGGGCGCGATGCTCTACTCGGTTTTTCAGACCACTGTTACGGGCAATATGCTGATCGGCGACTGTATCGTGGTGCTCAATTCTATTGAAGCACTCTCCTGGCAACTGACCGAGCTGGTCACCCAGATCACCGATCTTCACAAAAACGCAGTTTACATAGAGGATCTGCGGCATTTTATGGATTACAAACCCCAAATCGTCTCTTCTGAACGAAAGCATCCCGAAAACGGCGAGATCGTCTTGGAGCGGGTGTCCTTCACCTATGCAGGCGCAGACAAGCCCTCTCTTTCCGAGATCGATCTGACGATCCGCCCCGGCGAAAAGATCGCGCTGGTGGGACATAACGGCTCTGGCAAATCAACGCTGGTAAAGTTGCTCCTTCGGCTGTACGATCCTACCGAGGGAGAGATCCGTCAGAACGGGATGCCGCTTGCCACGCTGGATCCCGATGCCTACAGAAAGCAATTCGGAGTGGTTTTTCAGGATTTCAAGCTCTTTTCCCTGTCGGTTGCAGAAAACGTTCTGCTCCGTCCTTACAGTGATGCCGACGAAGAGACAGTGATCCATGCGCTGGAAAAGAGCGGTGCTTGGCCTGTTGTGGAAAAGCTGCCCCACGGCATCCATACTACCCTCACCCGTGAATTTGACGACGATGGCGTGAATCTGTCCGGTGGCGAAGCCCAAAAGGTTGCGCTGGCCCGCATCTTTGCCACTCCCTCAGATATCGTGATCGTGGATGAGCCATCCTCTGCTCTGGATCCCATTGCCGAATACACGTTATTTGAGAATCTGCTGTCTTCCTGTGCAGGAAAGACGATGATTTTCATCTCTCACAGACTCTCTTCCGCAGTGCTTGCAGACCGTGTGGTCTACATGGACGGCGGAAGGATCACCGAGATGGGCAGCCATCGCAAGTTGATGGAAAACGGCGGAGACTACGCCGATCTGTTTGCCAAGCAATCCGAAAATTATCGGCAGGAGCCTGTGGGAAAGGAGGCTTCCGATGAAATTCAGTCCTAAATCCAAAGAGAAAAAGATCCGTCAGAAGCCCGGACAGATCCTGCGTAATAACTGGCGAATGATCCGTGCGGTCGCAAAATACATCCCTCAATATCCCTTCCTGATGATTCTGGAGGGACTGATCTGGGGTGCGCTGAACTCTGCCTCTGCGCTGTTTACGATCCGTCTGTTCAATCAGCTGGACGATCCTAAGCTCCAATTCGGTAATATTGCGCTGACTATCGGCGTAATGGCACTCTTCTATTTATGCGCCTATATTTTCGATGCGTGGTACTGGCAATATTATAACACGACGCTGTTTCAGAAGCTCCAGTACAATATGCAGCGGGAAATGTATGAAAAAGCGCTCTCCGTAGATCTTGCCTGCTATGACGATCCCGAGTTTTACAACGATTACGTTTTTGCAATGGATCAGGCGCGGAACAAGGCCTGGGAGGTCACCGAGAATATCGGTAAGATCATCAACCGACTTATTGCTACCGCTGCCGTATTGGGGGCAATGGCTACCATCAGCCCTGCGGTTGCGATCCTGCTTGCGGTTTACGCTGCGCTGAATTTCATCCTGCGAAACGTAAGCAATAAGCTGTCCTACAAGAAAACGGTGGAGCAAAAGCCCATGCACCGTAAAAACAGCTATGTAAATCGCCAATTTCATCTGGCAGACGCCGCAAAGGAGCTGCGGATCAGCAAGGTTAGCACGAATCTTACCTCGCTTTACGACGATAGCGTGGACGAGATCGTGAAAAGTGACATCCGATACGGCAAAAAGCTGATCTGGATCGATATGGCATGGTCTTTGCTGGAGGTGGGCGGACTGATGGGCATCCTTTCCCTCTCTCTGGTACAGCTGGTCAACGGTGATATTCAGATGGGTGGATTTGCCGCTGCCGTCACCGCCATGTGGAACGTGAGCTGGACGCTGTCCAATCTCATCGAGCGATTCCAGAAATTCCCCGAGCAATCTCTGTATATTGAGAAGTATCTAAAATTCCTGTCCTGGGAGCCTACTATCAAGAGCGGAGATCGGATCCCCGATAGGTTTGAATCGTTGACCTTTCACAACGTCTCCTTTGCCTATCCCTTCGGCGAGCAGAAAACCGTTCTGTCAAACGTCAACCTGACCGTCCGCTGTGGTGAGCGGATTGCGCTGGTAGGCTACAACGGTGCAGGAAAAACTACGCTGACCAAGCTACTCATGCGTCTGTACGATCCTACCGAGGGTGAGATTCTTTATAATGGGATCAACATCCGCGAATTTGATCTGACTGCTTATCGTCAAAAAATCGGAACGGTTTTTCAGGATTTCAAGATCTTTGCCGCAACGATCGGCGAAAACGTGATGAACGGCCCCTATTCCGATGCTGACCGGGAAACGGTTACAAAGGCGCTTCAAATGGCAACCTTCGGCGACAAGCTCAACGAGCTTCCCAATGGGGTCGACACACAGCTGACGAAGGAATTCTGCAAAGAAGGCGTTAATCTTTCCGGCGGTGAGTCTCAAAAGGTCGCCATCGCACGCATATTTGCCCGCAAATACGAGCTGATCGTCATGGACGAGCCCTCTTCCGCATTGGATCCTATGGCAGAGTATCAGCTCAATCACAGTATTCTGGACTCTGCCAATAAGGACGGACGAACGGTGGTCTTTATCTCGCACCGCCTGTCCACTACCCGTATGGCAGATCGGATTTATATGTTTGCAAATGGCAGTATCATCGAGGAAGGCAGTCATGATGCGCTGATGCAGCTGGGCGGAGAATACGCTGAGATGTTCAATCTGCAAGCAGAAAAATATCGGGATAAGCAAACTACATAACCAATACAGCCTCCAAAAGGGGCTGTATTTATTTATGCAAAGAGTGTCTTGACTATTGCCTTTTTACATGATTTGTGTTATAATAGTAGATACTATAAAGAAAAAGGAATTTTCTATATTATGGTCAATCCTCTTACCCTGTTCCAAAGCGTATTATTGCTGTTTTTATTGATGATCCCCGGCTTTTTGCTGCGGAAGTTCCGTGTGGGTGGTGAAACCCTGCCCCGTGATCTCTCGAATATCATCCTCTACGTTGCACAGCCTGCCATGATCGTGGTAGCGTTCATCCGTGATTTCGATAAGGAGGTCGCCTTTAACGCCGCGGGCGTGTTGGTCTTCTCCTTCATTGCCCACACACTGTTCTATCTGATCGCGCGGATGCTGTTTTGCACCGCTCCCCATCCAATCGCCAAGATCTACCGCTTCGGCGTCATCTTCTCCAATGCGGGCTATATGGGTATTCCGCTGATCAAGGCGATCTTCGACGATTCTGCTGCGATCTACGCATCGGTGTATATCATCGCCTTCAACTT
>JAFTKV010000309.1 GCA_017453085.1 Clostridia bacterium | reverse complement strand
GGCACTTTCACCGTCGAATCGGCAGATCAGTACAAGGACGGAGAACAAAAAGCGGTGCTCACCTTCGCAGATTATGAGCACCAGCGTTTTACCGTGAAGGATGACGAACTGCTTGCCCCCGACACCTACTACGGTACAATCGTCTATGCCGAGCACTCGAAAATGGTACTCGATTGGTGGGTGCAAAGCGAAGCGTAGGTTTTGAAAAACAATCTGCATTATAGGAGGCTTCTATGAAACGCACACGCACACTCGCCGTGATCCTCGCCCTTATCGGGATCGCCTTTCTGCTGATTGGATTGATCGCGCCCCTGCTTCTGCGGGATGCCGCTCCCACTCCTTCGGTAGGTATCATCGGCGGAGCAGACGGCCCCACCTATCTGCTGATCCTGCGATCGGCCGCAGGCGGTCTGTTTCTATGGATAGCGGCCATTGGCGCCGTGACGACGGTATCGTCGATTGTTTTGCTGATTGTTGGTAGGAAGAAGATATAACCCTCAAGCCCCCCTGTGAACCATCCCCTCGCGAACCACAAGCCAAGGAGTTGGATAGGGCAGGTTTTGTGCCTTAAACTACAAACGCTTTCCACCAAATGAAACACAAGCACGGGTCGGACGCTTACGCTTCGCTATTCCATCGCTTCGCTCCTTACGAGGGCACCGCCCCTCACCAATGTCACCACAAAACAAAAAGCCGCCTTGCGGCGAGCTGGCACTATAATTTCCCGCGAACTATAAGCCAAGGAAGTGGGAGGGATGCTCGAAGGGAGGGCGAAAACTTCGGCGTCTGAGTGATGGTTTGCAGTTGCGCTATGCGCAACTGCTGGAGTTCGCCAACGGCGAACTCCGCGGTCCCCTCTCTCAGATTGCAATTCGGCTGTGCCGAATTGCTACCTTAGATGAGTTACAATCGCTTCGGAATACAGAACCACTTCACCGCACTAAACTGTCCCTATTGTACCCTATAATCTCACTTCCGTCAATAGATTTTGTGAAATTTGCCACAAAATATTTACGGCAACACTATTGACAAACTCTGCACTCTATGGTATAATGATGCCTGCAATGTGTTTTACTTGACACCTTCATCAAACGAATTGCTTTACACCAAGCACCCCCGAAGGAGATCGGTTATGGAAACTGCAGAAAAGAATCTCGACCTGTCTCTGCTTCTGGAGTTTTACGGTGGACTGCTTTCTCCCCGTCAGCGGGAAATGGCAGAGTATTCCTACAACGACGATCTGTCCCTCAGCGAGATCGCAGAGCTGTGCGGCATCACCCGCCAGGGCGTGTGGGACGGACTGAAGAAGGCCGAGGCCATCCTCAGAGATGCGGAAAATCGGCTGAATCTGTACGAAAATTATCGCAAACGGCAGACCGAGGCAGATTTTCTCCTCGCTCGCCTGCGGAAAATGGCTGACGAGGGTCAGCCCGTGGCGGATCTCATCGCTTCCGTGGAACGGATGCCCCTGTGATCCCCGCATTAAGGAGAATTCATGTTTGATAGCTTATCCGATAAGCTGAGCGCGGCGTTCAAAAAATTCCGCAGCAAAGGCAAGCTCACCGAGGCCGACGTCAAGGCAGGCATGCGCGAGGTCAAGCTGGCGCTGCTGGAGGCGGACGTTAACTTCAAGGTGGTCAAGGAATTCATCAAGACCGTCACCGACCGCGCCGTGGGTGCAGAGGTGCTGGAGAGTCTGGTTCCCGCTCAGCAGATCATCAAGATCGTTAACGAAGAGCTGACCACCCTGATGGGCGGATCGGTCTCCAAGCTGACGATCTCCTCAAAGCCCCCCACGATCATTATGATGTGCGGCTTGCAGGGCGCAGGTAAAACCACCCACGCCGGAAAGTTGGCCGGACTTTATAAGAAGCAGGGCAAGCGTCCCCTGCTGGTCGCCTGTGATATCTACCGTCCCGCCGCCATCAAGCAGCTGGAGATCGTAGGTGCACAGCTGGAGATTCCCGTCTTCGCCATGGGCGATAAGGTCTCCCCCGTGAAGATTGCCACCGAGGCGCTCAAGCACGCCGAAAAGCACGGTCACGATATGGTGTTCATCGACACCGCAGGCCGTCTGCACATCGACGAGGGCATGATGGCCGAGCTGATGGAGATCAAGGAAAAGGTGAAGCCCACCGAGATCCTGCTGACCATCGACGCAATGCTGGGTCAGGACGCGGTGAATGTCGCCGAGACCTTCAACCGTGAGCTGGACATCACCGGCGTTATCCTCACCAAGCTGGACGGCGATACCCGAGGCGGTGCAGCCCTGTCGATCCGGGCTGTGACCGGCAAACCCATTAAGTATTGCGGCGTAGGCGAAAAGCTGGATAATCTGGAGGCCTTCCATCCGGACCGGATGGCATCCCGAATCCTGGGCATGGGCGATATGCTCACCCTCATCGAAAAAGCGGAGCAGGCCTACGACGAGAAGAAGGCGCAGGAGCTGGAGGAAAAGATCCGCTCGTCCACCTTTACCCTGGAGGATTATCTGGAGCAGTTTAGGCAGATCAAGGGCATGGGCAGCATGGAACAGCTGGCCGCCATGATCCCCGGTATGAAGCCGGGCGCGCTGAAGGACGCACAGATCGACGAAAAGGCAATGGCGCATATGGAGGCCATCATCACCTCGATGACACCCCGTGAGCGGCAGAAGCCCGAGATCATCAACGCCTCCCGCAAAAAGCGCATCGCCGCAGGCAGCGGCAGAACCGTGGAGGAGGTCAACCGCCTTCTGAAGCAGTTCGAGCAGACCTCCAAGCTGATGAAGCAGCTCTCCAAGGGCGCCTTCGGCTTCGGAAAGAAAAAGGGAAAATTCCGTATGGGATTCTAAGGAAAATCACTTTTTTGAAAAAAAGGAAAATTCCGCATGGGCTTCTAAAGTCCGCAGGTCAAACGTCATATCCGAAGGCAAGCCTTCGCAGATATATATAACATAATTTTTGGAGGAAATACAAAATGGCAGTTAAAATCAGACTGAGAAGAATGGGCGCAAAGAAGGCTCCCTTCTACCGCGTAGTTGTTGCAGATTCCCGTTATCCCCGTGACGGTCGTTTCATCGAGGAGATCGGTTACTACAATCCTATGACCAATCCTGCTGAGGTGAAGATCGACGCTGAGAAGGCCGCACAGTGGCTGAAGAACGGCGCACAGCCCACCGAAACCGTAAAGGCTCTGCTGAAGAAGAACGGCATCGAGAAGTAATCCCCTAAGGAGGATCAGATGTCGGATTTGAAGCAGACGCTGACGGACATCGCCAAGGTGCTGGTCGATCATCCCGAAGAGGTTGCCGTTGTGGAGACCGAGGACGAGGAGGGCGTGATCCTGACTCTGTCGGTAGCCGAGGGCGACATGGGCAAGGTGATCGGACGCCACGGCAAGATCGCCAAGGCCATCCGCACCGTGATGAAATCCGCAGCCAACAAAGACGGTCGCCGCGTCGTCGTTGATATTGAATAATCAAGCGGATACGGCGAAAGCTCCCGCTCATTCATCGCAAATGCGAGGAATGAGCGGGAGCTTTGTATTTCCCCTCCCGCACGGGGAGGGGATGAAAAAGATATCAGTCCAAATTCACATAGAACGAATTTGCGCGATAATTATCTCCTACCTTGCAGCTGGCATAAATTTCGAGATAACATTTACCGTCAGAATTGATTAGCAAATTGACGGAATCTTTGTCATGATAGGGGATGGTGTCAATATAATCTGTCAAAAATTTTTCTGCAGATTGGAGCTGTGTAACACCGTACCGATCGATCACAGATTTCATCAATCCGTACGTTTTAGCGTTTACGCTCAATAGTTCGCCCTGCTTATTATAACGCAATTGAATCTGGTCGTTGGTTGGATATCCTTCAATATATTTGGTATAGGTTACTATGAACACATTATAGCGATCATCTACTAATTCCGACACATTTGGAGAAACCGTGTAATATTCGATGCAGTCATTTCCGAATAGTTCAGCCAAAATAGCTTCGGAAGCAATCATTACCTCTTCTTTTGTGAAATCACCGGCTACTGTTCGATCTGCTTCATAATTGCCGTAAAAACTAAGCTCGCCTGATTCTTGAAAAAATTCAAAAACATATTTTTCTTCCTTATATGCATTTACAGTACCATAATGCCTCAAAGCCTCGTTGTTACTATTAGCAAACGATGCAACTGAAGTGCAAGTATAGGTAAGTTGGTGCGTTTTACCATCTATTGCAAATGATTTTTGCAAAGGAACATCGAGATCGTCAGGAGCCGTGGTGTAACTAAATGAAAAGTCACAATTCTCCGGTAATGCATGAACGCTGTTCGAGATGTTTAAGGAACTTTCTGCATCTGCTTGCAGCTCAGACAAATACGAGCCGGCAAAGTAAATCCTATACTCAGTGGATGTTTCGGGCGCAGAAGCTTGGATTGAATTGTCAGCCTTCGAGCAACCGGCTCCAAGAAGGGATATAAAAACCAATACCATGCAAAATGTTTTTTTCATAAAAGTTTCCTCCTAACTTAATCTATGTATTGACTGCTGTCACCAACGGTAACGACAGGATAGTGACCG